>NZ_JBRCOK010000032.1:0-18290 GCF_053501535.1 Bellilinea sp.
GAAAACTGGAAGAAGTGCGCAAACTGGTGATGCAGAAAGCCTGATTAAGTTCATTGGAGTAAGAAGTAGACAGGCCCGGTAAGCGAAATGCTGCCGGGCTTAATCATCTCCCCATAGGGAAATCCCCTTTTTAGACATAAGGTATAATGATTAAGACAGGGAAACAGCAGCCATGTCTTCTCAGGATCTGAACAGGGCAATCCAACTGGCGAGGGCGGGAGACAAGAAAACTGCCCGGCAGATTTTGCTGCAACTGGTGCAGAAAGAGCCGACCAATGAAATGGCGTGGATCTGGCTGGCGGATACCATGCCGGACGATGCTCGACGAATCGCCACCCTCAAACAATGCTTGAAGTTAATTCCGGACAGCCAGATAGCCCGCAAAGCCCTGCAGGTGCTGGAATCGGCTCACAAACCGCCCCCGACGGTTGAAAAACCATCACAACCAGCAGTATTCCAACCGGGCCAGCCCTCCCCCCCGCCGGTTTCACCACCGCCCGCCGAAGAACCGGCCGGGTTTGAAAGCCTGCTCTTGCTGCGAGATGAAGTGGTCTTGCCTGAAGAAGAAAGCCAACCACCACCCTTCGTCCAGGGTGAAGAAACTGAGCAGGAAGCTTTTCCGCTGCGGGGAATATCGGATGGTGAGCAGCCGAGTGTAACCCCCTTTGTTGAAACGGCCGCCATTGAGCAATTGCGCCAACAGGCTCAAAAAGTTCCGCCTGCGCCGGCAAGTGTCGTGCGACAAAAGGTATCCCCGGTTCGTTGGGGGGCGATTCTGGGTATCCTCCTGTTTGCAGTAGTGCTGGGGGTGGTGGTATTTACCCTCTGGTTCAGCCCCAACAGCCCGCTGCGGTTGAGTGGTTTGCAGCCGCTTCCCACCCAGTTGAATTATCAGCCGCCGCAGGAAACCCCGGTGATCGAAACCCAGGTGATCATCACTCCGCAGGCTACCGAAGAAGTAGAAGCAACCGAAGAAGTCGAAGAGATCACCGGCACGCCGCCACCGCCGGGAATTTACCTGAGCGGAACGCAGGTCAATTCTTTTGATTGGTCACCCGACGATACATTTGTGGTGGTCTCGGCGGGCGGCGGGCTTTCGGCATACGACCCGCAGAATTACGGAACACTGCGTTATGTGGACCTGGCAGGCAGTAAAGCCCTCTGTCGAATTTCGCCGGCGGTGGATCGTACGGTTTGCGCCGGTCAATTGCTGTGGGCATGGTCGCTGCCGGAATGGAATTTGGAGATTGAATCGCCGCCGCCCAGCGGTTTGCCCGGCAGCTGGATTGGCATGTTCGATTTTGTCACCTCTGACTTGCTGACGCTGGTCTATGAGAGTGATCTGCAAAGCGTGGAAATCTGGTCATTGGGCATTCAGCAGCGAGATGGCGACCTGTTGCGTGCCCCCTCTCCCATTCAACGTTTGACTGCTTCACCGGAGAGCGGTTCAATTGCGGCCGGGCTGTTCGATGGGCAGGTGATCATTTGGGGGTTACAAACCCGCCAGCCTATCTTTCAACAAAGCGTACTGGATCAGCCCGTCCAATGGCTGGCGCTCAGCGCGGATGGCAAACGGATGATGACTGCAGCCGCCTTGCCGCCGGTGCGGGTTTGGGAAATTCCCTCCGGCCGGCTGGTCGCCGAAATTCAGACCGAGAGTACTTTCACCGCACTGGCATTTTCTGCCGATGGCGAAAACATCCTGTGGGCAGATAAAAGTGGTGTGGTTACCCTTCAGCAGGTTAAGGATGGAAGTGTTTTGAATCGGATAGAAGTTGGCGTGCCAGTGCGGGAAATTCGGTTTTCACCCGATCAAACTCGAATAGCGGTTGTGACCACCCTGGGGGACATTTATTTTTATTCTCTGATACCGTAATGATTTGTTCACTGGATGAATACCCAAATTGCCCTCTATCTGGTTGTGCTTAATTTTGCGGCTGTTCTCTCTTTTACGCTGGCAGCCTACTCGAACCTGAGAAAGACTGTACCGGCTGCCCGTCCGTTTGGCGTGTTGAGTATGGGTATTGGCCTGTACACGTTATTTTACATGTTTGAAATGGTCAGCATCCCGCTGAATGTCAAAGAGGGATTTTACATTTTAAAGTACTTTGGCATCCTGATGATGCCGGTTGGCTTTTTATGGTTCACACTGGAATACACGGGCAGAAAGTCCCGTTTCTCGCGCGCATGGTTAACCCTAACCATTCTGGCATGTAGCCTACTCTGGCTGCTGGTGGCGACCAATTCACTGCACAACTGGTTTTACAGCAATCCACGACTTGAAATTTATCAGAGTTTTGTGGTGATGGGCTACCAACCCGGCCCAGCCTTCCATTTTTTTATGATCTACACTTCACTCACGGCGCTGGCTTGTTTGGGGTTGCTGATTGATTACTTTTTCCACACCCATTTTTACCGCCGCCAGCAGGTGTTGATTTTGCTGCTGGGCGCTATGCTACCGCTGCTGACCGCTATCTATCTTTTTCTAACACCGACACCCTGGCGCAACATTCACATCACCTCACTGGCTTTTGCGGTCAGTGTGCCGATCCTCTCGCTGGGCGTGTTTCGCTACCGCATGCTGGATGTGGTACCGGAGGTACGCACGTTGATTTTGGAGGCGATGGATGATAGTGTGATTGTCATCAATCGTGCCGGACGAATTGTTGATCTCAACCCGGCCGCCGAGCAGTTTTTGGGGGTTGCCATGCGCGAAGCCATCGGTGTGCCTTTAAGGGAGTATTTTCCCGAATGGTCGGGCATTTTCGGACAGGCTGGTGAGCGGGAACGATTCGAAGCGGAGCTGGAAATCAACCGGCAGGGTATGGTGAAAACCTTGCGGCTGGCAACCTGGCAGATGTCCACCTGGTGGGGAGGGCCGGCTGGCAGATTGATTCTCCTGCAGGACATCAGCACTTTTCGTCAGATGGAAAAAAACCTCCGGCAGGCAAAAGAGGCTGCCGAAGATGCCACCCGAGCCAAATCACTTTTTCTGGCCAGTATGAGCCATGAAATTCGCACGCCCATCAACGCCGTACTGGGAATGACCAGCCTGTTGTTGAATACCCGCCTTTCGGCAGACCAAACCGATTATGTGCAGGCAATTCGCACGGCAGGCAGTACACTGCTCACCGTAGTAAATGAAGTACTGGATTACTCCAAAATTGAAGCCGGGCGCGTACAGTTACAGGATGAAGAATTTGATCTGGAAACCTGCCTGGAAGATGCTTTGGAGATGGTTGCCCCGCAAGCCAGTTCGCGTGGGTTGAATTTGACTTTCTGGATTGGAGCTGAAGTTGCCTGCCGATTGCGGGGGGATGAAGGTCGTTTGCGACAAATTTTGGTCAACTTGCTTGCCAATGCGGTTAAGTTCACCGAAAGCGGGGGGGTCAATCTCTCGGTTGAACGAGAAGGGGAAGCCCTGCCGGATGGGCGAGTACAGTTGCATTTTCGGGTTGCCGATACCGGCATTGGTATTCCCCCGGAACGCCTCCCCTTGCTGTTTGAGGAGTTTTCTCAGGCGGGCAGCGAGGTATCTCAACGTTTTGGGGGAACAGGATTGGGGCTGGCCATTTGCCGCCGGCTGGTGGAGGCCATGGGCGGCAAAATTTGGGTGGAAAGCCAGCCGGGTGAGGGTTCTACTTTTCAGTTTGTAGCACCGTTCCCCTGTGAGATGCCCGTGCCGGAATATCCCCGCCTGAAGGGGAAGAAACTGCTCATTCTCAGCCACGATGCCAATACCCGGCGGATGCTGGAATGTTTTGCTGCCCGGCGCGGCATGGAAGCCTTTAGCCCGGTCGGTCACACTCAGGCGCTGGATTTTTTGAAAAGCGGTCAGCCCTACGATGTTGGCGTGGTGGATCAGCACTGGCAGGGTGAGCAGGCTAAAATGGAATTTGCCGAGGGCTGGAAGCATCTTGTATCTGATCAATCGCTATGGCTTCAGATGAAACCGTATGGCAGCCCGAAGTCCGTTGACCAGGAAGAATTGAAGGTTGTTGCCGTAATTTACACGCCTGTCAAATTCTCTCAATTGACCGCAACTTTGGAGCAAATTTTCACCCGCGATCCTGTTCAGCAGGCAGCCGGTTTGAAAATGGGGGATGAAAAACCGGTTGCGATGAGTGATTTTTCGCAGCGTTATCCCTTGCAAGTGCTGGTGGTGGATGACAATGGGCTGAATCGCAAGGTGGTCCTGCTTTTTCTGCAACAGTTGGGTTACCTGGCCGGCGGGGCCGCCAGCGGAGCGGAAGCGCTGGCTTTGCTCCAAGCTCAGCCGTTTGACCTGGTGCTGCTGGATGTGCAGATGCCGGAAATGGATGGTTTGGAAACGGCGCGCCGCATCCGCAGCCTTTTGCCGGCGGGGCAGCAGCCCTATCTGGTTGCACTGACGGCTTTTACCTTCGATGAAATGCGTCAGCAGGCCCTGGAAGCGGGCATGGATGAGTGTTTGCACAAACCGCTCACCCTGGATCAGTTGAAGAAGACGCTTCGCAGGGTTTCAAAACAGCGGCAGGGCGGGTCAGTCACCTCAACGGTGGCGGGGGGTGCAAGCAGCAGCATCCTGCAGGAGCTGGGCGAAGAGGGAGAGGAAATCAGCGATCTTTTCCGCCAGGAAATTGCCCGCAGCCTGCCGCGCCTGAACATAGCCCTGCACGCCGGTGCGGTGGAAGAGGCCGGAGAAATTGCTCACTCGCTTAAATCGGCCTGTGGTTTTTTGGGGGATCGGCAGAGCGCTGAACTGTGCAGTTTTCTGGAAAGGCAAACACACAGCGGTCAATTGCCTTCCAATGAATGGATGGCTGAATTTTTCCAGCGGCTGCAGGAACGATACCTCAAGCGGGTGTAAAATAACGTGAGTTCGGGATAAGATCAAAACATGGCTAGCAGTGAGCATTACCCCCACCTGCACCTCCCCCAAAATCGCCCCTGCGATTTTGGGGGAGGCGGGAGGGGGACGAAAATTCAAAAGTTGATGCAAAAATGATTTATCCCGAATTGACGTTAAAATAAACCCCCGCAGGGTGAGTTCCTGCCAGGCATAATCCATTCTGGTTACATGAGGCGGTGCATGGAAAAAGATCAAATTCTGGCAATTGACAACGGTACACAGAGCATTCGGGCGATGATCTTCGACCCGCAGGGCAACATGATCGCCAAAAACCGTGTTCCGATTCAGCCGTATGTTTCACCAGCGCCGGGGCTTGCCGAACAGGACCCCAATGTGTTCTGGCAGGGGGTCTGCCGTGCCTGTCAGGGCTTGTGGAAACTGCCCGGTGTTCAGCGGGAGAGAATTGCCGGGGTAGCCCTGACCACGCAGCGTTCCACGGTGATCAATTTGGACCGCGAGGGAAAACCGCTGCGACCGGCAATTGTCTGGCTGGATCAGCGCCGCACCGAGGGTTTGAAGCCCGTGGGAGGGTTGTGGGGTCTGGCATTCCGCCTGACCGGCATGACCGAAACGGTGGCCTACCTGCAAGCAGAAGCCGAAGCCAACTGGCTGCGCGTTCATCAACCGGAGATCTGGAAAAACACGAATAAGTACCTGCTGCTTTCCGGTTACTTAACCTACCGCCTGACCGGAAAATTTGTCGATTCGGTAGCCTGTCAGGTAGGCTACCTGCCGTTCGATTATAAAAAACAATGCTGGGCCGGCCCGCTGGATTGGAAGTGGCAGGCTGTGCCGATGGATCCTGCCATTCTGCCGGAGCTGGTGCCGGCTGCCGGCTTGCTGGGTGAAATTACGACTCAGGCATCTGCCGAAACCGGCATCCCCGCCGGCCTGCCCTTGATTGCCGCCGCAGCCGATAAAGCCTGCGAGGTGATTGGGGCGGGGTGTGTTCAGCCGCAGGTTGCCTGCCTGAGTTATGGAACGACCGCAACGATTAACACCACCCATCGCCGCTATGTGGAGGCTATTCCGCTGATTCCTCCCTATCCCTCGGCGGTACCCGGGGCCTACTCACTGGAAATTCAAATTTACCGCGGTTTCTGGATGGTCTCATGGTTCAAGCAGGAATTTGGACTGCCCGAGCAGCAGCAAGCCGAGATGCTGGGCGTGGAGCCGGAGGAATTGTTCGACCATCTGGTGGAACTGGTGCCGGCCGGTTCGCAAGGGCTGGTGCTGCAGCCGTACTGGTCACCGGGTCTGAAAGTGCCCGGCCCCGAAGCGCGCGGCGCAGTGATTGGGTTTGGAGATGTGCACACCCGCGCCCATTTCTACCGCGCGATTCTGGAAGGACTGGCTTATGCCCTGCGGGAGGGCAAAGAACGTACCGAGCAGCGTACGGGTGTCAAAATCCGTGAGATCCGGGTAGCGGGCGGTGGCAGCCAGAGCCGCTGTGCCATGCAAATCACGGCGGATGTGTTTGGGCTGCCGGTTTCGCGGCCGCATATCTACGAAGCCTCTGGTCTGGGAGCGGCTATAGACGCGGCCGTGGGGCTGGGAATGTACCCGGATTTTGAAAGCGCAGTCAGCCAGATGACCCGCACCGGGGATACCTTTGAGCCGGATGTTAAGGTGCATGCCCTCTATGACGAGTTGTATCATGGGGTGTATTTAAACATGTATTCCCGCCTGCAACCGTTGTATAATCAGATACGGAAAATTGTCAGACAGCATCCTTTGAGTAAGCAGGATTATGGTTAGACCAATAGCAAGATTATTGGGTTTTTGGCTGTTTATTTTAGGGGGATTATTTTGGATAGGTTTTTCTCAAACCGGCTGGCATGTGGCAAGTGCCTCTGCTCAGCAGGCAACGCCACAATATCTCCTTTCCGTTCGAGAGGCCGAACCACGCCGTGTACTGCGCGTGGGTGGGGATCAGAGTTATCCTCCCTATGAGTATTTGAACAACGGTATCCCAACCGGTTTTAATGTGGATCTCATTCGCTCCGTGGCCGCGGAGATGGGATATGAGGTTGAGATCACGCTGGGCCCGTGGAGCGAAGTGCGCCAGGGATTGCTGGATGGCAAATATGATTTACTGATGGGAATGGTGCCCACCAGCGAGCGCGAAAAAGATTACGATTTCAGCATTCCATACACCTATATCACGTTTGATTTGTTTGTTCCAACCAATTCCTCGGCGCGTTCGCTGAAAGACCTTGAAGATGAGGCCATTGTGGTGCAGGCCGGCGGGTTGATGCAGGAGTACCTGCGTGAAGAAGGCTTTACGGGGGAAGTCATCCTGGTGCAGGACATTGTCAATGCGCTGCGGCTGGTCAACGAAGAAGCTTACCCGGCTGCCCTGCTGAACCGTATGCAGGGACAATTCTTGATTTCGGAGCTGGGGTTGAGGAATGTCCGCCGGGTTGGGACGGATGTGCAGTCACGCAAGTACAGCATTGCGGTGAAAGACGGCAACAAAGAGCTGCTTGCCCGCCTGAATGAAGGTTTGTATCTGGTCAGTTCCAGCGGAAAATTGAGCGAGATACAAGAAGAATGGTTTGGTGTGTACGAAACGCCGTCGGCAGGAGCCTACCGTCCGCTGCTGATTGGACTGGGGGTGGTTGGCGGAATGCTGCTGATCAGCGCCGGCTTGTCGTGGTCGCTCAGCCAGCAGGTGGAAAAGCGCACCCGCGAACTCAAGCAGAGTGAAGAGAAATACCGCTTACTGGTCGAAAATGCCAGTGAAGGGGTGGTGGTTTCCTGCGGTGATGAACTGGTATTTGCCAACCGCGCGGCGGCGGCGATTACCGGCTACCCGCTGGAGGAGTTAATTGGTATCAAAATTGCGCAGCTGGTTCACCCCGATGATTTACTGATGGTCATGGATCGCTATCAGCGGCGTTTGCGCGGTGAGGATGTGCCAGCTTATTATGCCTTTCGCCTGATCAACCGTGAGCGTCAGGTGCGCTGGATTCAGGTTCATGCGGTGGTGATTGAATGGGACGGTAAACCGGCTACGCTGGATATGTTTGTGGATATCAGCGAGCAGCGCCGTGCCGAAGAGCAGATTCAGCAGCAGTTGCGCCACATGGCGGCGCTGCGGGCGGTGGATATGGCGATTACCGCCAGCCTTGACCTGACCACCACCCTGCGGGTGGTGCTGGAACAGGCCACCGTTCAGCTGGGCGCAGATGCGGCCAGTATTCTGCTTTTGGAAAGTGAGTCGCAGGAACTTACCTATGCTGCCGGGCAGGGCTTTCGCCGGGGATTGGATTATGGGCTGCGGATTCGGCTGGGGGAGGGGTTTGCCGGACAGGCAGCCCTCAAACGGAGAACGGTGCGCGTTGCAAACCTCAACGGCGGGGGAGATTATCTGTGGAATCCCGAACGCATCCGCGAAGAAGGTTTTGTTTCTTACCTTGCGCTGCCGCTGATTTCCAAAGATCAGGTCAAGGGTGTGCTGGAAATTTTCCACCGCATGACGTGGGACGTTGACCCGGCGTGGATGAACTTCGTTGAAGCTTTGGCCGATCAGGCTGCGATTGCCATTGACAACGCTCAATTGCTCAAAAATCTCAAGACTGCCAACCAGGATTTGATTCTGGCTTACGATGACACCATCACCGGCTGGGCGCGGGCTTTAGAAATGCGCGACGGCAATACCGAGGGGCATTCTCAACGCGTGGCGGAACTGGCGGTAGAACTGGCAGCTGCCATGGGACTGCGCGGCGAAACCCTGACTCACATCCGCCGCGGGGCAATTCTCCACGATATTGGCAAAATGGCTATTCCGGACAGCATCCTCAAGAAAAGTTCTGGATTGACGGATGAGGAATGGCAGGTGATGAAAATGCATCCGGTGTATTCCTACAATCTGCTTTCGCAAATTGAATTTTTGCGACCGGCGCTGGATATTCCTTATGCTCACCACGAACGCTGGGACGGGAGCGGCTATCCGCGCGGCTTGCGGGGTGAGGAAATTCCACTGGCGGCGCGCATCTTTGCGGTGGTGGATGTGTGGGATGCGCTGACCGATGACCGCATGTACCGCCCGGCATGGAAGGCGGAGGAAGCGCTTGACTACATCCGCTCGCTGAGCGGCAGTCAGTTCGATCCGCGTGTGGTGGAGGCGTTTTGCGCGTTGATGGAGGAGCGCCTGCGTTTGAGCGGCGATTGATTATTTCGGCTTCTGGGCCAATTGCTCCATATATTCTTTGATTTGCGGGACGCCGGTCAATTTTTCGTAGAAGAAGTTGTTGACCAGATTGATAACCTCGTCACGCGCCGCTTCCGCCTGGGGCGAAAGTTCCTGTCCCGGCACTTCATTGCCCAGGATGCTGCGCAGCTTGAGCAGCATGCGCACGATTTCGGTTTCCTTCTCACCTTCCAGTACATCTACAACCGTAACGATCAGCCGGTCGGTTTCGTGCAGCAAGGTTTGCAACGGCAGGCTGGAACCGGCGCTGAAGGTATCGTCAATGGTGCGAATCAAAGACCAGATCTGATACAGCACCGTGGCGGGTTCGTCAAACAATTCGCGCAGGTAGGCGGCCTCTTCGTATTTGCCGGTCAGGCGGAAGATGTTGTACATGCGCTTGGCGGCCTTGCCGTAGTTCGGAGATGAGGTCACATATTTGCGAACCTCTTTTTCCAGCGCAGCCACATAATCATCCAGTGCGTTGCTGTCCACCTGTTTAGCCAGTTTGGTAAAAATGGGAATGGACTCGGCATCCAGATAGACTTCCTGAAAATACGGGTCAAGGTAGCCATCCAGTGGGGTGATCCTGCCGTCGGGCGCTTCCCAGGTCACATCCAGCATGTTGCTGGCATTGACGAGGGTCTGGTCAATCGGATCGGCAATCACCCAGTCCAGTTTGCACCAGCCGGGATCAAGGGCTGCATCCTCCCAGGTGATGGCGACCGGCTCGCCCTGCAGGTAGGTTTCGGAAAGGCTGCCGGCTGCAATTTCTGCCGGGCTCCAGGCAATGGGCGCACCGGCTTTATGCAGGCGTCCCTTGTGTTCCACATCCTGTGGGTAAGAGCCAAACTTGACCTCAATCAACTGATAGGTATCCCCGCGCGCCGTAGCCAGCGCTTTTTCACGCATAATTTTCGCCAGCACTCGGCAGGCTTCTTCCCGCGTGGCGGCTTTGATGTTGACGCGCTCGAAGAAGTCGGCATCGCCGGGGTAGGATTGAATGCGGGACTGGGCGGCCGAACCGGAAAGCGCCAGTGCCGTTTCGACCAGACCGGGGACATCCGAAAACTCGACCAGCTTTCCCACCCGGCGGAAGTACTCCAACCGCTCCGGGCTGAAATCCAGCAGGGTGATGCGGTGGCCAAAAACACCCTGACGCACATCAATGGCAACGTCATCCTCTTTTCGCATGGAGCCCATTGCAGCCAGCCACTGCAAGGCCTCGTTTTCATCCAGTTCAACACCCATGCGCCGCGCCGATTCGATAATCTTTTTCAGGTTTTGGCTGGGGCTTTCCAGATTTTGGTTACTCATCGCTGACCTCCCTTACAGGAAAAGAATTGGGTTTATCTCGTTCAAGCATGGCCAGCATGTTCTCAAAAAGGATTGCCTGATCGAGCGCATCTTGCAGGGCATTGTGGGTCAGGCCGTCAGCCTGACGGAAGAGGCGGTGCAGGTGACTGCCGGTGGTTTTTTCCCATGGCTGACCGCTCAGTCCCATATAAAACGCCTTGATATCCAGCGCTTTGTGACCGAAGGGATTGCGTTTCAGGTAGCGCATGAAATAGGTGTGTACAAACATCCAGTCAAAGGGGGCATTGAAGGCGACAAAAATGGGCTTGTGCGGCGGCGGGACTACCTGCTGCACCCACTCCTCGAATTTCAACAGGGCGCGGTCGGGCGGCAGACCGTTGCGGCGCAGGGCATCCAGATCCAAACCGTGAATGGCCATGGCCTGAGGATCAAACGATTCGCGGTCTGGCTGCAATTCCACATAAAAAGTCTGACGCGGCTGGCAAATGGTACAGGCGCCGATCGAGAGCAGCGCAAATTGATCGGGCGTTGGGCCGGCGGTTTCCACATCAACGCTGAGATAAGCGGGCATTTCGGCGCGAATGGCAGAGAGCGCAGTTTCATCCATGTTTGTCAGTATAACCCCCTTGAGGTTGAAAATCAATCACTTGCCGGGCTGGGTTTATGCAAGGGTGCAGGGGTTTGCTTTTGACGGCTGATGTTGACCAGATAAATGCCGCTCAATACGATCAGCCCGCCAATCCACTGCGGCAGCAGCAGCGGTTCACCGGCCAGCGGAATGGCCATCAACGCAGTCAGCACCGGCTGGGCGATCATGGTCGGCGAAACCAGTGAAGCCGGCAGGTGACCGAGCGCATACCCTACCGAAAAGTAACCGATGACCTGCGAAATCAGCCCTGCGCCGAGGAAAGCCAGCAGGGTGGGCGTGGAGTAACCCCACAGTGGGTTGCCGAGCAGCAGGTTGACCGCCAGCAAGATGATGCTGGAAACCGCAGTGATGAGGAATACATAGGTCAGGGTAGAGAAGTGGGTGCGTCCGCGCTGGGTGGTGAGGAAATAGGCGGCGTAAAACAGGCTGGAAAGCACAGCCAGCAGGTTGCCCTGATTCAACTGCGGGCGGGCAAGAAAATCGCTGCCCAACACCAGCGCGGCCCCGCCAATCGCCATGACCAGCCCCAGCCAGAACTGTAAACCCAGACGCTCCCGCCAGAGCAGGAAAGCCACCAGTGCCACCCACAGCGGGGCAAGGTTGTTCATCAGGGTGGCGTTGGCGACCCGCGTAAAATTGATGGCGGTTGCCCAGGTGGCATGGTCTAAGGCGGTGAACAACCCGCCTAAAAGCGGCAGAAACAGCCAGCGCCGTTCGAACTGACGGGTGGCGGCCGGCTGACGCAGGAAGACCATCAGAAAAAACAGCGAGGCAACCGCCATGCGGTAAAACGAGGTCACAGCGCCGGGCGCATCTGCCCAGCGCACGAACAGGGAGGACAGGCTGAGCGCGAGAATACCGCTGACCAGCGCCAGATAGGGAAGGACTCCGGTCTTTTTCAAGCCGATGATTCCGGGGGAGGGGATGACCAGCGCTCCAGTAAAGGCGGAATTTCTGCCAGCGTGGCGACGGTTGCCGAAGGCTGGATGGTGTCGAGGTGATCGCGGTTATCGGGGGTATCGGCGCGGCGGGTGATCCAGATGCTGCGCATGCCAATCTGGTTGGCTCCCAGAATATCGGCGCCGAGGGTATCGCCGACCATCACCGCTTCGTCGGGGCCGATGTGGAAGTAATCCAGCGCCAGTTGAAAGATGCGCGGGTGGGGTTTGCGGACGCCGACCTCCGCCGAAATGAGGATTTGCTCAAAATAACCCCGCAGCCCGGCTTTATCCACAAGGGTGTGCACATCCAGCGCATCGCTGGCGTTGGAAATCAGCCCCAGACGGCGGCCCTGCTGCAAAAGCAGGTTAAGGGTGGGGTGGGCATCCTCCTCGGCGCGCCAGTGAGACTGGGTGACGCCATAGAACCGGTCCAGCGCGCGGCGCAGCAGCGGAGCGGGAGCAGAAAAGCCCAACTCTGCCAGCAGGTCCTGCAGGATGCGCTGCGTGGTGTACTCGATGAATTCGCTTTCGCGCTGCTGGTAATATTCCTGAATTCGATGGAGAAAACGCAGGGTAAAATCCTCGCGCGGCAGGTTTATTCCGCTGCGAAGCAGGGCATCGGTCAATTCCGCGGCGGCGCGCGGCATGACCTCCAGCCATGAGGCATCAAAATAAATCAGGGTGCTGCCAAGATCGAAGAAAACAACACGAATCATGAGCAGGTGCGGGTCAGTTTTCAGTACCCCAGTTCGGGATCGTACAGATTATACAGCAAATTCCCGCTCAAATACCGTTTCAGGTTTTCCAGAAAGAGATCCATAGCGCGCTGGCTGTAATGGGCGCTGATGCCGGAAATGTGGGGAGTGATGATCACATTCGGCATTTTCCACAAAGGACTGGAAGGGGGCAGCGGTTCTTCGGGAAAGACATCCAGCGCGGCGCCGGCGATGCGCTTTTCCTGCAGGGCGGCAATCAGCGCGGCATGATTGACAATCCCGCCACGGCTGACATCCACCAGAAAAGCAGACGGTTTCATGGCAGCCAGCTCGGCTTCGCCGATCAGACCACGGGTTGCCGGGCTGAGCGGCAGGCAGACCACCACAAAATCACATTCTTTCAACATCGAACGCAGAGCCTGAATGGGATACAGGCGGGTGAACAGGTCGCCGTTGGGATCCCCCAGCCCGGGCGGGGTGTAGCCATGATCCTCCGGGTGGCGCACATCGCGTTTGGCGGCCAGAATGCGGGTACCCAGCGGGTGCAGCAGGCGGGCAACCTCGCGCCCGATACTGCCGTAGCCAACGATGCCGACCGTGCTTTCGCGCAGTTCAAGGGCGCGGAAGCGTTCCCAGCGGTCTTTGGGCCACTCGGCGCGCGCCTGAAATGCGGCCAGTTCGGGGATTTTGTGGCCGAGGGCCAACAGCATGAGCAGAACATGCTCTGCCACCTGCGGGGCGGCTGCTCCGCTCAGGGTGGTAATTTGAATGTCCTTTTTGCCCATCAACGGGTGGCTGGCAACGTGATCCACCCCCGCAAAGTGAAATTGCACCCAGCGCAGGTTGGGTACCAGCGCCGGATCGGGCAGGATGCGGTCGGTGTACAGGATTTCGACCTGTTTCCACAGCTCGGCGGGGATTTCTTCTGCGCTGCGCACGATGTGGGTCATCAGGCGGATGCGCGGAGAAACCTGAATCACCTTTTCCAGCAGCTCGGGCGGAAAAGAAACGGTAAACAGGGTGGGAATGGGGGTTGTGCTCATGATCCTTTCAGGTAAATTCCTTGCGGGTCGAGTTCTTCGCGCAAAATACGCAATTCTTCAGCAGTGGGCGGCTCTGTGATCTGCACCTGCCGTACAGCCCGCAACGGCCAGCCGGTATTTGCCTGAGCCTGTTCCAGCGTGGCGCCGGGGTGCAGAGCGGTGAGCACCAGTTCACCGGTTTCATCCGGCTGCAAAATGCCCAGGTCGGTGACCACTGCCTGCGGACCTTTGCCGCGCACGCCGCTGGCTTCGCGCTCGCCGCGGCCGCCCAAAAAGCCGGCGGAGGTACGAAAGTCCACCTGCGCCGGAAAACGCCGTTTCTGGTGAGGGGTGATGATGTAGCAGCGGTTGGCCCAGGCGGCAATTTCCATTGAGCCGCCCGAACCGGGCAGGCGTACTTTGGGCTGGTGATAATCGCCGATGACGGTGGCGTTGATATTGCCGTACCGGTCAATCTGCGCGCCGCCGAGGAAACCCACATCCACGTAGCCGCGCTGCAGGTACAGGCTGAAAATATCGTACATGCCGACCACCGAGCAGGCTCCCGAAACCAGGGTGGGGTCGCCGATGGAAAGCGGGAGACGGGAGGGGCGCGCGCCGATCACCCCGGCTTCGTAAATCATCACCAGATTGGGGGCATGGGTGCGCATGGCGAGATTACAGGCCAGATTGGGCAGCCCCACGCCGACAAAGACGCGGTCGCCGTCACGCAGCAGGCGGGCGGCGTTGACGGTCATCAATTCGGAGGCGGTGTAGTTCATATCAGTAATCTCCATAATTGACGGGATGGCTGAGACGCGGGCGCACGCTCAGGCGGCGGTGGACTTCTTCACCCAGTTTGTGCCAGTATTCGGCGCGGTCACGCACGCCAAACACCCACTCCTCCAGCCAGCGCTGGGTTTCAGCGGGTGATTCGCTGATTTTGTCCCATTCCAGGTAGAAGGCATTATCGCGGTCGTAATAACCCTGCGTGTAGGAAGGATGGGCGCAGTACGGCACAGGACAGACCGCATCCACCACAAAGTCGGGAATTACGGTGCGGTTGGGGTCGGAGCGGATGACAGCCTCATCTACGATTTCCTCGGCGGTCAGAATCACGTGTTGGGCGGCAAAGGCGGCTTCTTTCTGCTCGCCGATGATGCCCCAAATATGGGCGTTGCCGTACACATCGGCGCGCTGAACGTGGACGATGGCGACATCCGGGGTGAGCGGCGGCACGGTAACCACTTCCCTGCCGGTGTAGGGGTCTTTTACGCGGCGGTAATTGGGGTTGACCCGTTCCAGATCACCGGCGGCGGTCGGGTTCATCGGCATGAAGGGCAGACCGGCTGCGCCGGCTTGCAGGCGGGAGATCATGCTGAAGTGCGAGTACTCCTCCCATGCCAGCCGTCCGGCTTCGATTTCGGCGCGCACAATGCGCAGCGAGCCGACCCCGGGGTTGCCGATGTAGGAAAAGATGATTTTGTCGGCGCAGCCGGCCGCCACCATTTGATCGTAAATCAGGTCGGGGGTGGCGCGGGCAAGGGTGAGGTTTTTGCGCCCCTGCCGGATGATCTCGTGTCCGGCTGCAAACGGAATGAGGTGGGTGAAACCGGCGGCGTAGATGGTATCGCCGTCATGGACGAATTGAGCAATGGCTTCCGTGAGGGAACACAATTTGTTGGTCATGTCTGTATTGTACCAGAGGGGAATTTTAGCCGGAGCCGGGGCGGCGGCGCTGGTCTTTTTCGCGGGTGGCGGGTGTTTCTCCACCTTTGCCTTTCTTTTTACCGGCCTGACGCAGCAGACGGAAGCGCTCGGCGGGTTGTTTGGGCGGTTTTGGGCTGCGCCACCACAGAATGGCGCCGAGAAAGAAGAAGATCACCCCCCAGAGGAACAACGCCGAAACGCCGCCGGTTTCACTCTGCGCCGAAAAGACGAACAGCAACAGGAGGAAACCGCCGACCAGCAGAAAGAAAACACCCACACGGTTGACCAGCATCTCTGCCCTGGTGATGGGGCAGGGCGGTGATTTGCCCTGCCCCGTTGGGTTGTGTCAGATGCGGCGAACGCGGGTTTGAATCTGTTCGTGCATATACAGCTGCAGGTAGTGCACGCCGCCGGCGTTTTTGCCGCTGGAACCGGAGCCCTTCCAGCCGCCAAACGGCTGATAACCCGGCCAGGCTCCGGTGGTGGCGCCCTGCAGGCGGTTGGCGTAGGTGACGCCGGCCTGAATGTTGTCGAAGAACCAGTCCACTTCTTCGGGGGTGCCGTAAAAGCCGGCGGTCAGGCCGTACTGCACATCGTTGGCGCGCTGCATGGCTTCTTCCAGATTGCGTACCGGCGCAATGGTGGTAATCGGCACGAACATTTCCTGCTTCCAGAGCGGGTGTTCGGCGGGCAGGTCAACTACCAGGGTGGGGGTGCAGAAGTAGCCTTTGGCATACTCGCCTTCGGTGAGCACCCGGCCGCCGGTCAGAATTTTGCCGTGCTGACTGAGGTCTTCGCAGAATTGCTGGTAGTCGCGGTAGGAGCTGCGGTTGACGACCGGGCCGAGGTACACCTTGCGGTCGGTCGGGTCGCCGATGGTCAGTTTCTCGGTGAGCGCCACCAGGCGCTGCACCAGCTGATCGTACACCGGCTCTTCAATAAAAACCCGCGAGCAGGCCGAGCATTTTTGCCCCTGCAAACCAAACGCAGAGCGGACGATGCCGACCGCCGCGTCTTCCAGATCGGCGTGGCGGCTGACGATGGCGGGGTTCTTGCCGCCCAGTTCCAGTATGGTGGGACGCACCCAGCGCCCCTGCGCAAAATCGCGGAAGATTTTCATGCCCACGTCGTAAGAGCCGGTAAAGGTGATTCCGTCCACTTCGGGGCTGTCAATCAACGCCTGCCCGAGCGTGCTGCCCGGCCCGGTCACGTAGTTGAAGACACCGTCGGGGATGCCGGCATCGCGCAGGCATTCGGCAATCAGGCGCGCGGTCCACGGGGTATCGGTGGCGGGCTTGATCACCACCGTGTTGCCGGTGACCAGTGCGGCGGCGGTCGGGCCGCCGGTCAGCGCGCAGGGGAAGTTGAACGGGCTGATGACCACCCACACCCCGTAGGGGCGCAGCACCGACAGGTTGGTGGATTCAAAGCCGACCAGCGGGTCGCGTCCCATTTCGGTGATGAAGCCGTTGCTGGCTTCCATGCGGTCACAGGCATAGCGGAACAGGTCGGCGGTTTCGGCGACATCGCCGAGCGCTTCCATGCGGTTTTTGCCGACTTCCATGGCGACGACCACACCCATTTCGTAGATGCGCTGATCCATCAGGTCGGCGGCTTTGCGTACCAGCGCAACCCGCTCCTGCCACTTCATGCGGCTCCACATGGGGAAGGCTTTGCGGGCGGCGGCCAGGGCGCGGTTGGCGTGTTCGGCCGTGCCTTTCTGAAAGATGCCCAGTACCTGATCGGTGTTGGCCGGGTTGCGGTCTTCGAATTTTTCATCGGCATACACATCCTGACCGTCAATGATCATGGCGTGTTCTTTGCCGAGGCTGGCGCGAACCTGCGCCAGAGCGGCTTCAAACTTCTGGTGCAGTTCCTCGGGCGGGTTGAACATGGTGGCGTACGTCAGCTTGAAGGTGCTTTCGGCTGCCATAGAAACACATCCCTCCTCTTAAAAATGAATGGATTGGGGTAGAACGAAGATGGGCGAAGGCAATACGCCCGTGCAGATAATTCTAGTATAGTCGAGTCGCGCCGCTTCGTCAAAGCATAAAGCCCCTCCTGGCACGGCTTTCTCAAAGTCGAAAACGGTCAAACAGCAGCCGGCGGGTGCTGACCGATGTCTGTTTTTAATAATCCCCTGATGCGTCCAATTGAGCGCTTTTGCCCCCTTCTGCGCCTCCCCCAATATCGCCAAAGCGATATTGGGGGAGGTGGGTGGGCGTCGTTTCGCCACAATTCAAGTTTCGATACAAAGTTTCAGGGTTGTCAAGGAACTTTGAGAAAACCCCCTTGTGGCTTCCCCAAACGCGCCGCGACGCGTTTGGGGAAGGTGAAAGCGTGGATCCGTTATCCTACCGGCGGGTTTTCCCTATGAGCCGAATTCAGACTATTTATGGGTCGTGAATGGGCGGCGGACCGGGCGGTGTGTCAGCGGGTGACCTGAATCTCGATGGTCACCGAGCAGTACACGTTGCTGCTGTCCACCAGATTCCAGGTGGCTTTGTAGCTGCCGGCGTTATCGGGGGCGAGCATGTCCACCACAAAGGTGTATTCTTCACCCGGTTTGACATCTTTGCCCAAATCCACTGCGTCGGCGTACTTTTGCATCTTCTCACCGCTGACGTATTTCAAGTCCACGTTGGCGGCCAGCCAGTCTTTGCTGCCGTTGTTCTTCAGCGTGAAGCGGGCGTCGAAGTCAGCCCGGTAGGGCAGTTTGCTGCCGGCTTTCGGCTCCACCTTGACCACCGCGCAGGAATACGGGCTGGGGGTGGCGGTGGGGGTGGCGGTGGCGTTGGAGGTTGCCGTTGCGGTGAAGGTGTTGGTGAAGATCGGCACAGGCGTCCAGG
>NZ_JBRCOK010000033.1:0-6769 GCF_053501535.1 Bellilinea sp.
ATCGGCAAAGAATACATCGGCGGCGGGTATGTGACCGTCATGGTGCGCGGCGATGTCGGCGCGGTCAAAGCCGCCACCGATGCCGGCGCAGCCGCTGCCCAGCGGGTTGGCGAACTGGTCAGCGTGCATGTCATCCCGCGCCCGCACAGCGATGTGGAGATGATTTTGCCCAAAGTTGAAGGCTGAGCGAGGAGCGGATTTTCCTCATGAGCGACTCGCGGGAAATGGTCAGTGTTGGCATAGATGTCGGCACCACAACCACCCAGCTGGTATTCTCCCGTCTGGCAGTGAGCAATATCTCCCGTCTTGGGCAGATACCCCGTTTTCAGGTCAGCGGTAAATCGGTCCTGTACGAAAGCCCGGCCTACTTCACCCCCCTGCTAACCCCCGATGTGGTGGATGTGCAAAAATTGAGCGAGATCATCCGATCCGAATACCGGAAAGCCGGCATTCAACCCCAACAGGTTGAAACCGGCGCGGTAATCATCACCGGCGAAATTGCCCGCACCCAAAACGCCGAGGAGATTCTCAAGGCCATCTCCTCGCTGGCGGGTGAGTTCGTGGTCACCGTTGCCGGCCCGAATGTGGAATCGCTGATCGCCGGCAGGGGGTCGGGGGCGGCTGCCTACTCCTCGGAAAACTACACCACCGTCACCAATGTGGATATTGGCGGCGGCACCTCCAACGCAGCCATTTTCCGCTCCGGGGAGCATCTCTCTTCATCGGCGCTGGCTGTCGGCGGGCGGCAGATCGTCATCGAAAAGACCTCCGCCATCGTCCAGCACATTGCCCCGCCCGGCCAGTTAATCATCAAAACCCTCGGCCTGCCCATTTTTGTGGGCAAGCGGGTTGACCTGAATGTGCTGCAGCCCTTCTGCGACTGCATGGCCGATCTGATCGCCGACCTGATTCAGGGTGTGCAGACCGATCTGGGCAGGCAGCTGCAACTTTCTCCACCGTTGACCCACGCCGCCGAATCCAAAGTGCTGTTCATCTCCGGCGGGGTTGGCAGCTACTTTTACCAGCCGGTCGAGATTCATTCGCTGGCAGATGTGACCATCCATAACGATGTCGGGCCTTTGCTGGCTCAATCGCTGCGGCTCAATCCGCGCATTCGTCAAATGCGGGTGGAAAAACCGGCCCAAACCCTACGCGCTACGGTGCTGGGTGCTGCCACCCAAACCATCACCCTGAGTGGCAGCACCATCTTCACCGATGCCAGCCTGCTTCCGCTGCGCAACCTGCCCGTCATCCGCCCGCATTTCAACAACGGTGACCTGCACGACCCCCATAAAGTCAAGGAAGCCGTCCAAAGTGCCGTCCTGCGTTGGGACCTGGGACAAAATTCGGGGCATTTTGCCATTGCGCTGGATTTGCCGCCCCGCCTCGATTTCCCCACCCTGCAGTCGCTGGCTGCCGGTCTGGTGCAGTTTTTCGGTGAACTCGGCCAACCCGGTATTCCGCTGGTGCTGATCACCGAAGCGGACTACGCGCAAGTGCTCGGGCAGACCATCCGCTCGCTCAACACTCACATCCCGCTCATCAGCGTGGATCAGGTTGATCTGGCAGAAGGTGATTTCATTGACATCGGTGAACCGATTCTTGACGGGCGGGTGGTGCCGTTATCTGTAAAGACCCTCATTTTTTACCATTAGCGGTGGAAAGATGTTGAGTCAATCCTTTCATTCAAAGCGTAACCGAGAAGGAGGATTTCTATGCTCTTAAGAACCAGGTTGTTTGGAAACACCTACGAGTTCGGCTCCATCAAAGAGGTCATGGCCAAAGCCAACGAGGAGAAATCCGGTGACCGTCTGGCGGGGATTGCCGCCCGCAGTGTTGCCGAGCGCATGGCAGCCCGCTACGTGCTGGCAGAAGTGCCGCTGGAAGTGCTGCGCAACAATCCGGCCGTGCCATACGAGGAGGATGAAGTTACCCGTGTCATTCAGGATTCGGTCAACGAAACCATTTACAACGAAATCAAGCACTGGACGGTTGGCCAGTTCCGCGAATGGCTGCTGGATGACAACACCACCGGCGAGATGATCCGGCGCGTCAGCAACGGTTTGACCGCCGAAATGGTGGCCGCCGTGACCAAATTGATGTCCAACATGGACCTGATGGTTGCCGCCCGCAAGATTCGCGTCACGGCGCACTGCAACAACACCATCGGATTGGAAGGCACACTGGCTTCCCGCAATCAGCCAAACCACCCGACCGACTCGCCGGAAGGCATCCGCGCCACCATCTACGAAGGGCTTTCCTTTGGCTCCGGTGACAGCGTCATCGGCATCAACCCGGTGGATGATTCGCTCGCCAGCGTCATGCGCTTGCTGGATATGACCTACGACATCATCCAGAAATGGCAAATTCCCACCCAAAACTGCGTGCTGGCGCACGTTACCACGCAGATGGAAGCCATGCGGCGCGGCGCGCCGGTCGGCCTGGTATTCCAGAGTCTGGCCGGTTCACAAAAAGCCAACGAAGCCTTTGGCGTGACGGTTGCCATGATTGACGAAGCCTACGAGATGGCTCAAAAGTACTGCTGGACGGCCGGGCCGAACTACATGTACTTTGAAACCGGTCAGGGAACTGCCCTCTCGGCAGATGCCCATTACGACACCGACCAGCTGACCATGGAAGCGCGCATCTACGGGCTTGCCAAACGCTACAAACCCTTCCAGGTCAACACGGTGGTCGGTTTCATCGGCCCGGAGTACCTGTACGACTCGGTACAGATTACCCGCGCCGGGCTGGAAGATCACTTCATGGGCAAACTGACCGGTATTTCGATGGGCTGTGATGCCTGCTACACCAACCACGCCAAAGCCACCCAAAACGACATCGAAAATCTGGCGGTGCTGCTTACGGCGGCCGGCTGCAACTACTTCATGGGCGTGCCCATGGGGGATGATGCCATGCTCAGTTATCAATGCACCAGTTACCACGACACCGCCGCCTTACGGCAGTTGCTCGGCCTGCGTCCGGCCCCCGAATTTGAAAAATGGATGGAGTCGATCGGCTTGATGGAAAACGGTAAATTGACCGCCAAAGCCGGCGATGCTTCATTCTTCCTGCAACGCAAATAAGGAGAAATTCTTATGGAACAAGGCAAAATGGATATCGAGGCAATCGTTCAGGCCGTACTGGCTGAACTGAACAAGAAAAACGCCGGCCAGCCGGCTGCTGCGCCGGCAAAAACTGCCGCCAACGGCGAACTGGTCATAGATTTACCCGACCCGACTGTGCCGGAACACCGCTTTGCGCCGGGAGTCAAAAACCCCTACGACCTGGAAGGTCTGCGCAACCTGATGGCCACCACCACCGCCCGCATCGGAGTCGGACGCGCCGGCCCGCGTCCGCGCACCGCCTCACTGCTGCTGTTCCAGTCCGATCACGGCGTAACGCAGGATGCCATCTACGGCGAAGTGGATCAGGCCGTGCTGGATAAATTTGAGCTGTTCACCGTCCAGACTCAGGTGGAAGACCGCAACCAGTACCTGACCCGTCCGGATCTCGGCCGAAAGTTGAGCGAAGAAGCCAAAAAGGTCATCGCCGAACGCTGCGTCAAGAAACCGCAGGTGCAAATTGTGGTGGGCGATGGGCTGAGCGCGGCCGCCATCAACAACAACTTCCCACTCATCTACCCGGTCATCGTGCAGGGTTTGAAGAGCGCCAACATCAGCCTCGGCACACCCTTCTTCATCAAGTTTGCCCGCGTGGGCGTGATCAATGATGTCAACGACATCATCGGGGCAGATGTGGTCGTCATCCTGATCGGCGAACGCCCCGGACTGGGGATTGCCGATGCACTCAGCGCCTACATGGGCTGGCGGCCGACCGCCGGCAAGACCGACGCCGAGCGCGATGTGGTCTGCATGATCACCGTCCACGGCGGCACCAACCCGCTGGAAGGCGGCGCCTATGTGGTGGACATGATCAAGAAAACCCTGCAATATCAGGCAAGCGGTGTTGAACTGAAACTAAAAACCAGCGGACAAGGCTGATCATTCAGAAAAGGAGATAACCCTATGGCAATATTAGATCCGATTCGTCCCAACATCCTTTCGGCGCGGCTGATTCCCAATGTGCACCCCAGTTTTGCCGCCGAAATGGGATTGCGCCCCGACCAGAAGAGCCTGGCGCTCATCACCTGCGACATTGACGATTGTCTGTACGTCTCGCTGGACGAAGCCACCAAGAAGGCCGAGGTCGAGGTCGTGTATGCTCACAGCTTTTACGCCGGTGCGGCTCACGCTTCCGGCCCGCTTTCCGGTGAAATCATCGGCATTCTGGCAGCCCCCAACCCGGCCGAAGCCCGCGCCGGTTTGAACGCCTGCATTGAATACGCCACCGAATACGCCTACTTCCTCTCGGCAAACGAGGAGAATACACTGGCGTTCTTCCCGCACACCATCTCCCGCTCCGGCAGTTACCTGAGCAAAGCCGCCGGTGTGCCGGAAGGCACCCCACTGGCCTACCTGATCGCCCCGCCAATCGAGGCGACCTACGCGATTGATGCCGCGCTCAAAGCCGCCGAAGTGGAACTGCGGGTTTGGTGGAAACCACCATCCGAAACCAACTTTTCAGGTGCCCTGCTCTCTGGCACACAAAGCGCCTGCCGGGCTGCCTGTCAGGCCTTCCAGGATGCGGTTCTGGAAGTAGCGCGCTATCCCAAGAAATACTGATTTTCTGCTGTCCTTTCAGCAGAAAACCTGCCGCTCATCCTCTTTTAAGGAGGTCTTATGGCGTTACCAGAAAACTACGATCTGGATCTTCGCTCGATTCAGGAAGCGCGCCGCCTTGCCGTCCAGTGCCGCGAAGCCCAGCGGGCATTTGCCTTCGCCGAACAGGCCGAAGTGGACCGCATCTGCGCCGCCATGGCCGAAGCGGCCTACCGCGAATCGGCCCGGCTGGGGCAGCTGGCCCATGAAGAAACCGGCTACGGGGTTGCCCGCCACAAACAAATCAAGAATGAGTTTGCCAGCAGAACCGTCTGGGAATCGATCAGGGACATCAAGACCACCGGCGTCATCCACCGCGATGACCGCCGTAAAGTGGTGGAGATCGCCTGGCCGGTCGGCGTCATCGCCGCGCTGACCCCCTCTACCAACCCCACTTCAACCGCCATCTACAAGGTGTTGATTGCGGTGAAAGCCCGCAACGGGATTGTGGTCGCCCCCCACCCGGCTGCCCGCGCCAGCACCTACGAAGCCGTGCGCATCATGATGGAAGCCGGCGAAGCCGCCGGCATGCCCAAAGGGCTGGTAGCCTGTATGCAGAACATCACCCTGGAAGGCACCCAGGAATTAATGCGCCATTACGCCGTATCGCTGATTCTCGCCACGGGCGGTTCCGGCATGGTGCGCGCCGCCCACAGCGTCGGCAAGCCGGCCATCGGCGTCGGTCCCGGCAATGTACCGGTATATGTGGACCGCAGCGCAGATGTGGTCAAAGCCGCCAGCGACATCGTCAACAGCAAGGCGTTCGACTGCTCGGTCATCTGCTCCACCGAACAGTGCGTCGTCGCCGACAAGCCGATTGCCGACCAGCTGCGCGAGGAAATGAAGAAAAACGGCGCTTACTGGCTGCCGATGGAAGATGTGCCGGCCATTGAAAAGCTGCTCTTCTCCGCTCCCGGCGTGATGAACCCCAAAGCGGTTGGGAAAACGCCGCAGCAGCTGGCTCACATGGCGGGCATTGCGGTGCCCGGCTGGGCCAGGGTGCTGGTGGTGGATTTGAAGGGCGTCGGCCGGGAACACCCACTCAGCGGCGAAAAGTTGACCACTGTGCTGGGCTTTATGGTCGAAGACGGCTGGCGCGCCGGTTGCGAACGCTGCATTCAGCTGCTCAAATACGGCGGCGACGGTCACTCGCTGGTCATTCACGCCCGCGATGAAGAAGTCATCCTGGCCTTCGGCATCGAAAAACCGGCTTTCCGCATCATCGTCAATTCATGGGGCACCATGGGCGCCATCGGCGCAACGACCGGCGTGGTACCGGCCATGACGCTGGCGCCCGGCGGCATCGGCGGAGCGGTGATCAGCGACAACATCACCACCACCCACCTGATGAACGTCAAACGGCTGGCGTATGAAATCAACCCGCCCCCGCCGGCGGCCTACACCCTCGCCCCGGATGTCCAGCAGGCGTCCGGCGGTGCGGCTGCGCCCGCATCGGTTGAATTGAGCAATGCCGAAATCGAAGAAATCGTGCGCCGCATCCTCACCCAACTGGAAGCCCGGCGTTGACCGCCCGGAATTCAGGAGACTGAAACGACATGACTGATACCCAATGTCAGGCAATTACCAAAAGCGGTAAACGCTGTCAGAATCCGGCCATTCCGGGTTCCCGGTACTGCCGTCTTCCCAGCCACCAGGCGCTGGCCGCCGCTGAAGGGAGCGCTCCCCCGCCCGAACCTCCAGCCGAAAAGGTGACAACCGAAGCGCCAGAATCCGGTAAAATAGTAGAAACCCCACAGGTATCCCCCTCTCATCAACAACCCCAAGTACAACAAAAGGAGATTTCTATGACTATTCAAATGATTGCTCTGGGTATGATTGAAACCAAAGGGCTGGTCGGCGCCATCGAAGCCGCCGATGCCATGGTCAAAGCCGCCAATGTCAAACTAATCGGCAAAGAATACATCGGCGGCGGGTATGTGACCGTCATGGTGCGCGGCGATGTCGGCGCGGTCAAAGCCGCCACCGATGCCGGCGCAGCCGCTGCCCAGCGGGTTGGCGAACTGGTCAGCGTGCATGTCATCCCGCGC
>NZ_JBRCOK010000034.1:0-6966 GCF_053501535.1 Bellilinea sp.
AAGTTTATTTCTTTTGGCTTGAATCTCGTAATTTTTCCAACACTCGTCACAGTAGTATCCACTACTACCTTGAACCATTCTTTGAAATGCAAAATGAGGATTGCCATATCGAATGTGTTCGTGACAGAACAATTTTCCACATCGAGTACACTTTTTTGTTGCGTTACTTAAGCATTTAGCGCAAGTAGAAGTCATTTCTGATCAATAAAATTTGGATTTTGGAGAATAAGGAGTACCATCGGAATTGAATAAAATTCGACCGGGAATACCGCGAGCTCTGTAAACTTCAGCGCAATATGCGACATCAGCCTCGTCAATGAGAATTCTATTTGCTTCCTTTCCAATTATTTTAATAATTCCAGCCTTAACCCATTTTGACAGTGTTGGTTGCAAAACTCTGTAATCCCTTGCTGCTTTGCTAATCCAAATTGGTTTTCCTCTTAGGTGGGCATATTTCTGATACTCCGGCAAATCCTCTTTGCGGAGTGCTTTTACCTCAATGGCTTCTCCGCGCACTTCATCTTCGCTCACCACCATCTCACCTGCGACCATTGCAGCCCTGATTTTACCCCTCTCAACCATCTGGCGCAAATAATCTTCGTCCAGCCCGTATTTGCGGGCGGCTTCGGAAAGTGGTATAAATACAGGTAAGGTAGCCATAATCAACAGTCTCAAAATTTACACGGGTCGAATCATCCTGAACCTTGACAAATCTCCATGAGGTATTCCCCACACGGGGCGCAACGACCCTTCCTGCAGGCCAGGGTCACCGGTCGGCGGGTTAGCCACCGGTCTATCTGCGCGCTCGCTCGCCGGGTAGGCGAGCGTGGATCCTGGACAGGTCGCGCCCCGTGTGGGGGGGTACCTCTTTTTTTGTCTGGTAAAGTACACACAACGCACCCAGGGATCCATCGGGTGCGCTGCTCGGTACAGGGATGGAATCCCTGTGAAAGTAGCGGGGAGTGGATTCGAACCACTGACCTCCGGGTTATGAGCCCGACGAGCTACCTCTGCTCTACCCCGCATCGCGTCCTATATTTTACCACACCTTGCTCCATCGTCAACCCTTGCGGTTTGCTTTCTAACCTTTTTCTAACGTCTGGGTTTCAACACCAACCGGATGGGTGTGCCAGTAAAGGGATACTCCTTCCGAATGGCGTTTTCTAAATAACGCAGGTAGGTGAAATGCGCCAGTTTCGGGTCGTTGACATAAATCAGGAAGGTGGGGGGATCGCTGCGTACCTGAGTCCCATAGTAAATTCGCAAGGACTTGCCGGTGCGCGAGGTGGCGTGGTGGGCATCCTGGGCATTGTGAAGAATGCGGTTCAATTGCGCGGTCGTCAGGCGGGCCAGCCGTTCTTCCTGTACTTTCAATGCCAGCGGCAGCACCTGATCCACCCTTTGACCAGTTTTGGCTGAAATAAATAAAATCGGTACATAGTCAATAAAATTCAGTTCCTGACGGATACGGTTGGTGTAATTCTGCATGGTGAAGTTATCTTTCTCAACCGCATCCCATTTATTGACCAGTACGACTGTGCTTTTGTGGGATTCCAGAATATAACCGGCAATGTGGGCATCCTGCGCAGTAATGCCGGTGGTGGCGTCAATCATCAGCAGAGCAACGTCGGCTCGCTCGATGGCTCGCATCGAGCGGATGACGCTGTATTTTTCAACACCTGGTTCGATTTTTCCCCGCCGGCGGATGCCGGCTGTGTCTATCAGGGTGATCTCTATACCTTCATATTCAATTTTCGTGTCAACCGCATCGCGGGTTGTGCCGGCTATCGGGCTGACAATGGCGCGTTCCTCCCCAACCAGCCGATTTAAAAGGCTGGATTTACCAACGTTGGGCTTGCCCACAATGGCAATTTTGACCGAATCGTCCTCTTCCTCCTCCAACTCGGGCGGAAACGAGGCTACCAAATCATCCAGCAAATCACCTGTGCCTGTTCCGTGCAGGGCAGAAATGGGATACGGCTCGCCGATACCCAGTTCGTAAAACTCGGCTGCTCCGCTGCGAAAAGTCTGGTTATCGGCTTTGTTGACCACCAGCAGCACGGGGGGGTGCGGCTTGCCTTCAATAATTTTCTGGTTGCGGCGCAATATCTGAGCAACTTCCTGATCAGCAGGGGTAACGCCGCTGGTTGCATCCGTGAGAAATAAAACCACATCCGCTTCGCGGATGGCCAGTTCAGCCTGCGCACGGATTTGTTGAATATAGTCTGCCGAGCCAATCGAGAGTGCCTCTTTACCACCCGTGGAGGGGTCAATGCCGCCCGTGTCAACAATAAAGAAGTAACGGCCGTTCCACTCCGACTCGGCCATCAACCGGTCTCGGGTAGTGCCGGGGGTGTCATCCACAATTGCCAGCGGTTCACCGGCAAGGCGGTTGAACAGGGTGCTTTTGCCAACATTGGGACGCCCCACCAGTGCAACAATCGGTTTTCGCATCGTTTCACCTCAAGGGGTGATTGTACCACTGGTTGAGCGGGTTGTCCGCGTAATGATGACCTCCACGCTTTCTGGCAGGAGCGATTCGGGTTTCAACTCAGCAATCAGAATTTCCACTTCCGGCTCGATCTGGTAACTACCTTCCGTCAGGGCGGTCAGGTCCACCACGGCGCGCACATCGGTAGCGCGCAGTCGGTCGAGCAGGGCGACCGGCCCAGAGATGATTACGGTAATCGTTTCTGGGGAAATGACAGCACTCAGCCCCGGCTGCAGACCGGTAATTTCAACCGGTATGCTCGGCAGGGTTAAACTGCTTTCAATTGCGGCAATACCCACCCGAACCAGTACTTCGGTCTGATCGCCAACCACTGAAACACCGGGGGGTAAATTGAGACTCAAGGAAATATCCAGATCATCCTTCAAACCATTAATGTTGAGCGGTTCAGTTTCGATAAAACCGGGTAAATCACTGACAATTTGCGGGTCGGCCGAAAAGACCGTAACTGCCGGGGGAAAAACTGAAATATTCGTCAGGCGATAGCCGCTGGCAACCTGACCCAAGACCACTACCTTAATAACCACGTTGCGGTACCCAAAGCGTTGGGAGATATTCTGCCGTATCGTGACGCGATCTGGCAGTAAACTCAGCCCGTTGACGGGGTTATCGTTGGCGTCCACTGCAACCAGATTGACCGTGCGGGTGATGGTTTCGGTAGCCTGTGAGAGGTCTATGATTGCCTGAACTTCCGCGACGCGGTTGACCTGAGATTCCGGGCCGCTAATCGTAACCGAGGTCTGGCTGAGGGTCGGGCTGTCGGCTGTGTAGCCGACTGCCGGGCTGCCGCGGGTTACAACCCGGATTGGAAATTCCTTGCTGGCCAGTCGTTCCAGTGTAACGGTGATGGATTGGGGCGATTGGGCAATTTTTCGCACCGGGCGGACACTGATTTGTACCCTGACCGGTACAGAATGACTGCCGGCTTCCAGACCGGAAAGGTCAAGGAAGGCGCGTACCGCACCAGTTTCGGTATTCAGCTGATTCCAGATGGATTGCGGGGCGCTCAGAACAACCGTTACCGAACTCGGAATGCTGGAGGTGATCACCAATCCGGGGTCCTGTCCGATGATTTCAATAGGCAGCGGATTGGGATAAGTGCGCTCGCTGAGCGGATCACTGGAACTGACTGCGGAGATCCACACTGCCAGTGCAAGAATGAAGGCCGTGATCAGGGAGGGTAACAGGCGCAGTAAGCGGCGTAAAACCTCGATCATCGCTCACCATCCTCCCGAAAAACCGGTGGCTTGCGGTTCTTTTTGAACCAATCTATCAAACTGGTACTTTTTGGGGGCGGCTGATAAAAAGCCATCAAAATGTTTTCCAGCCGTTCGCTATCCAACCGGCGAATCATCCGTCCGCCATGAGCGATGGAAATTGAACCGGTCTCTTCGGATACGACTACCGCAATCGCATCGCTTGCTTCGGAGGTGCCCAACGCTGCGCGATGACGCAGCCCCATTTGCCGCTCCGGGGAGCGGTTGAGGATACCGCTGGCAGACAGCGGCATGACGCAGGCAGCCGCGGCAACCTGATCGCGCACGATGATGGCAGCACCATCATGCAGCGGAGTGTTGGGGTAAAAGATTTGCAGGAGCAGCTCCGGGGTAACCCGCGCGTTCAAGCGTACACCGGTGCGAATGTAATCCTGCAAGCTATCCCCGCGCTGAAGGACGATCAATGCACCGTGTTGGCGTGCTGAAAGCCGTGCGCAGGCGCTGACCACTGCCTGGATCGTTTCGCGCATGACCGAAACGTCTTTTTCGCTTTGCTGCCAGAAGATTGCAGCCGGTGAACCTGCCCGCCCCAGTCGTTCCAAACCGCGCCGGATTTCAGGCGCAAAAATGACTGGAATGGCCAGTACCAGCGTTGGGGCGATTGTCTGGATCAGCCACGAAAAAGCCGGCAGGTTAACCAGACTGGTCAACAGACTCAAGGCTACAACCAGCAGCAAAACCCCACGCAGCAGCACCATCGCCTGCGTATCCCGCACTAACAGTAAAATACCGAAAAAGACCAGCGTGACCAGAAACAGGTCAAGTGCACTCATCCAGTTGAAGCGCTGGAATATAAAGGAAAGTTCATTCAGTAATTCGGTCACGCTGGGAAACCCCGCAAGGGAAGATCAGATCGGACGCAGCACCCGATCCTCCCGCAATTTCTTGAAGAGCAAAACGCTGCCGGCCGGCATGGATTCGCGGGCAGCATCCTGCCAGGCCTGCACTTCCAATGCTTCAGGAGTGGTTCGCTGATAGCCCAGATTTCGCCACAGCCCGTCATGCCTTGCCAGTGAAGGCGGCACAAAAACCAGCGAGGCTTCACACTGTAAGTCGCTGGATGCCCGTTCCATTTCCTGAATGAGCGCGGGGATGGCTTCGTTGACCGGCAAAGCAGGGTCAAGGTGTATGTCTGTGGTGCGCGCAACCAGGTTTTCAACCTGCCAGCCGATTAGCCCCTTCAGCTGCTGATCAAGGCGCAACAATAAGAAGGCTTTTTCACCAAAAGCCGCCATCACATCCTCGCTGGTCATGGGCTTGCCTTTCTTATCAAGCCGATTGAAAAGGCTGGCAATTTCGCTAGAATGATGTGGGCGGCCGCGTTCAATTTGTAATTGCCCTTTGATCGCCGGGGCTGTTACCGCTTGAGAGGGGATTTCTTCTGCCAGCGGTACATATTTGCGCCACGCTGCGACGACCTGTTTCCAGGTTTCATCAAAGGTGCCTGCATTGCGGATGACAACGTCCGCAGCAGCGATTTTCTCTTCCTGAGGCGGCTGGCTGACGATACGCTGACGGGCGTCCTTTTCGGTCATGCCACGGTTCTTCATCAGACGCGCCAGCTGGATTTCCGGCGGTGCATATACCACCCACACACTATCGCACTGCTTTGCCATGCTCGATTCGATCAGTTTGATTGCTTCGACGACAATGACCGGTTGAGTGGCCCGCCGAATCAGGTAATCGGCCCCTTGCCGCACCAGTGGGTGAATGATGCTTTCCAGTTTTGCCAGCGCTTCAGGGTCGCCAAAAACAATTCTGCCCAATCGTCCGCGGTCAATCTCACCATCCGGTTTGAGGATGTATTTGCCAAAATAATCCACCACCGCGGCGTAGCCGGGTGCGCCTTTGGCAATCACACGATGCGCCAGCGCATCGGCATCAATCCCATACGCGCCAAGATGCTCCAACATGCGCCGCACCACACTTTTGCCGGTGCCGATATTACCGGTCAAACCAATCACATATTTACCCGCCCAGTGACTCACCCTGTCTCCTGTTTGGTTTCAAAGATTAAAAGAATACTGAATTCATTTTATCTTTGGGGGGCGAGAATGTCAAAGGAAAAGTTCCTTTGGTTTGTTTCAGGATTGAGATATGTTCCTGAACAAAGCGAAGGCCAAACCGAGGGCAATCAAACTGAGGAGGATAAAGGGAATTACATAGGCTGCATATTCCTGCGGTGTATGGATGATACCATCCATGGCTTGAACCAAGCTTTGTCCGGCTACCACAAGACCTGTAAAAACCAGGAAGATGAGCAGCAACGCACCGAGCCGAATACCCTGCGGGTTACGTTTCCATAATTGGAAAGCGGCCAGGTATACAGCGGGAAAAAGGATGGCCAAATCCAGAACATAGGTGATTTCGGTATGGTAGTGATCGAGATGGGCGGGTGGCTTCCCTTGAATCAGGGCAGTGATAATATCCAATACCCAGATGAGCAGGGATAAGCCGCTGAAAGCACAAAAACCTGCAATCCAGCGGTATGGCATGGTTGGGCGGATTTTTTCAACAAGGGTGGGCATTTCAATAGATTGGAACAGCATAATAAAACTGTACAGACTCAGCGAAAAGCAAAGGATATAAACCAGAAGCATCTCGTTCCAGTATGCGCCAAGGGCAAGTGAGGCACTGTTATAGACAAAAAACGCCTGAATGCCAAGCAGCACCAGTTTTGATGTTACATCTCCCCGCCTTGACTTTCGGGCAGCCATCCAGAGCGAAGGCACAGCCACAAAAAGGGTTACCGCATCGGTGCCGCGCAGGATACCACCTTTGAATTGGCTGTCGTTCCGATATAAACCTCGCGCATACAGGGTAACCTCTTCCCCCTGCGGAGTGATGACACGCTCGGGTTGACTTTTATTTGAAAGAAATAAACCGGCCGCCGAATAAATGATTGCAAGTATTGCGATCAAATAGGATGCCCAAATGGAGAAAGAAACGGTCTTCATTTTACTCCCTGTACCTCCTTCACATTTTTTAGCAGGAAGATGGTCATTACCATGCCTGCCAGCGCCATGCCCGGGAAAATGATCAGCTCCACCGGGCTGACCGGAACACCAAGGCGAGCCATGTTGAGCGCCATCAAACTGACGGCAGTGCCGAGAGTCAGGAATTTGATTAGACCAACCGAGGCCAGCAGGTAACCCCACGGTCGTCGGCGCAGCAATAACA
>NZ_JBRCOK010000035.1:0-22393 GCF_053501535.1 Bellilinea sp.
TTTTCCCCCTTGTTCTCACCTCCATAAAAAATGCGTTAAGTTCTGGTAAATTCCCCGTAAATTTGGCGTAAATTCTGCATAAATTTTAGCAAAATCACCAACAGCAGTCAAGTAAAAATGTTGAAAAAACGAACTTCCCCACCAATTAAGAGGTTTGTCATCTCTGCATCATGACTTTTGTCAAGCCGCAGTTCACCACCTGACCCGCCTTGGCTTTGTGTTAAAATCTCTCTATGCCGTTTCAGCCTGTTTCTCGCCCGCAAGACCTTGGGTTATTTAAAAACCTCTCCCCTGCACAGGTTGAAACCATCCTGTACGCCGGGCGCCAAAAAAAGGTCAGCGCCGAGGAATTTTTCTTTATGCAGGATGATCCTGCCGAAGCCTTTTATGTGCTCACCCAGGGCAAGGTGCGCCTGTCGCAATTTACCTCGGACGGTCAGCAAATTTTACTGCGCATCATCGTGCCCGTTACCCCCTTTGGGGCCGTAGCCCTGGCAGAAAACGAGCATTATCCGGTTTCGGCTCAGGCAATCGAACCCTGCACCGCCATCGTCTGGTCCAAAGCCACCCTCGACCAGTTGCTGGTCAAATATCCTCAACTGGCCATCAATGCGGTAAAAATCCTTGCCGAGCATGTCCAGGAATTTCAGCAGCGCTTCACTGAAATTGCTACCCAGCGGGTAGAACGCCGGCTGGCGCGCATGATTCTCCGTCTGGCAAATCAAATTGGCGTAAAAACCGAGCGCGGTGTAGAGGTCAACCTGCCCCTCTCCCGTCAAGACCTTGCCGAAATGGTCGGAACCACGCTCTATACCGTCAGCCGCACCCTCTCCCAATGGGAAACGCAGGGATTGATTCATTCGGGGAGAGAGCGCCTCATCATTCTTTATCCTCATGGACTGGTAAAAATTGCCGAAGAGGAAAACTGAGAAGAAAATTCCACCCCGAGGGATTGATTTTGCGCAAAATAATCCAGCTCATTACAGGGTATGATGAAAAGATAGAATTCGGAAATTGAATATGAGTCAACCTTCCGCCAAAATTCATCCGACTGCCCGCATCAGCGAATTATTGCGCGATCACCCCGCCACCATTCCGGTATTTATCCGCCACCGCATGGTTTGTGTTGGCTGCTGGATGTCAAAATTCGACACGATTGCGGATGCCGTCTGGAATTACGGGCTGGATATGGAAGAGTTCCTCTTGGAGCTAAACAACTTCGTTCAACTCGAACCGCCGCAAGGCAATTCGGACAGCGGCGCATCCATAAAACACGAATAAATCTCAGCGTAGTTCATTATTTTTCCCCCAAACCCCTTTTGCATTCGTTCGGCATCTACTTTGCGGGCAAAAACCAGCACCGCCGGATTGCAACACACCTGCACATCCGGCTCTACCAGGAAGTAGCCGCGCGGAACATCCACCACCGTTTCATGGATGAAATCCACCCCCAGCCCGGCGGAAATGCCTTTGGCATGCCGCATCAGTCCCATGCCGCAATGGGCACAACAGGCAATCAGCCTCTGCCCGGTTTCGGTGAAGAACATCATTCGAGTCCTTGCCGGGGCTGGCTTACCGCAGTAAACACAAAGCTCTCCAGAATCCGTCCCGCTGATCACAACACCACCGTGAACCCTGCGCACCAAACCCCTGGATTCGAGCACGTTCAGGTCGCGATGAAGGGTCATGGCAGAAACCTGCAGCGCTGCCCTCAATTCACCCACACTCATGCCCTGGTGCTGGGTGATCAACTGGATGATTTTTTGGTGCCGAACTTCGCGAATCATGGTACAACCTTTTGATTATTCTACATTTTGGATATTATTTGATATAATTTTATCATAAAATCACATTTTACATCACTTTGGGAGTACAGTCATGAAAAAGGGTTTACTGCTGGGTCTGTTATTCATTCTGCTGGTATCCTGCTCCGCCCCGCCGCAAAATTCGATCAGCGTCCAGGATGCCTGGGCGCGCGCCACAACCGGCTCCATGCCAATGGAACAAAACCACAATTCGACGGGCGGTAAAACCAGCGCAATTTATATGGTGATTTATAATCAAACTAAACAGGATGATCGCCTGATTGCCGCCAAAACCAGCGTTGCCGAAACGGTGGAAATTCACGAAACCCGCATGGAAAACGATATCATGAAAATGCAAAAAGTGGACGGCGTTGTAATTCCCGCCAGCGGCAAAGTGGAACTTAAACCGGGCGGCTATCACATCATGCTGATCAACCTCAAGCAAGAGTTGAAAGCCGGGGAAAAGTTGCCCGTCACGCTCATTTTTGAAAAGAACGGCGAAATCAACCTCGAAGCTGAAATTCGCACACCTTAAATACAAACCGCCGGGGAGCGGCCCAGGAGTCAACAACCTCTCCCCGGCATCAAAATTGCACCATTGCAGGGGGAAAAATAAACGATGAGCGATACTGAACCAGAAAATCTTCTAATTTCAACCAGAGAAAACACTGCTCAGAAGATCGAAGCGCTGCTCAGACGCACCGGTCCGCTGACCCAAAGCAACCCCAAGCGTGCTCTTGAACTGGCTCGCGAAGCAGCCCGTTTGGCCGGGGAAAATGCACCCTCCAGCCTGGAACACCGCAAAGTATTGGGGCGGGCTTTGATTGCCCAGGGGAAAGCCCTGCTGGAACTGGACGCATACCATCAGGCAATTCCGTGTTACATCAGCGCTCTGGAATGCTTCAACCCCGCGATTGACACGAACGAAACTGCCGAGGCGTTATTGGGCCTTGGCAGTGGCATGATCATCATGGGGTCTTATCCCGAAGCACTCCAATACCTGATCCGCGCCCTTTCTGCTTTTCAAAATCTTAAGAATCAAAACGGCGAAGCGGCTGTGCGCATCAAACTGGGTAAACTTTATCTTTTGCTGGGCGAAGCCGAAAAAGCCCTCCCCCATTTAGAGACGGCACTTGATCTCGCCCAGTATCTGACCGATTTGAAACTGGAAGCCGCGGTGCAGGTCTATCTCAGTCAGGCATTTGCCGAATGTGGCCGCCACCAAAGCGCGGTGCAGTCCGGATTGCGCGGCGTAGAAATTTACCAGAATTTAGGCATTCATCGGGGAGAAGTTGAAGCGCTCAATACACTGGGAGAGGTTTATTTCAAACGAGGAGAATTTGGGCTGGCGCTCAATTTCTTTCAACTCTCTGCCGATGTGGCAAAAAAATTCGATAAACGTCTTGAACTGGCCAGAGCCTATCGAAAGATGGGAATGATTCATCTTTCGATGGGCAACACTCCGGCTGCTGTGCAGGCATTACAGGCCGCATTGACCATTGCTGATGAATTTAACGCTCAAAATGAACAGATGGAATGTCATCAGGCACTGGCACAGGCCTACAAGAGTGCCGAAGATTACTTGCAAGCCCTCGAAGAATACGAAAAATATATGTCCGTGTATCAAATTGTGTATAACGAGGACAAAGATCGTCGTCTGAAAACGCTTGAGGTCATTCACGAGGTTGAAAACGCCCGCAAAGATGCCGAAATTTATCAACTCAGGAACGTTGCTCTGCAAAAAGAAATCGAGGAGCGCAAAAAAGCTCAGGCCGCGCTGGAACGACTGGCTACCCAGGATTCGCTTACCGGCGTTGCCAACCGGCGCTATTTCCTCGAAATTGCTTCACGAATCATGGAACAGGCAAAACGCTATCAACGCCCGGTATCGGTGGTTATGATTGATGTAGATCACTTCAAAGAAATGAATGATACCTTTGGGCATAAAACAGGCGATAAAGTACTGGTTCATATTACGCGGTGTATGCAGGCCGTACTGCGTAAGGTTGATATTCTGGGACGTTACGGTGGAGATGAATTTGTTATTTTACTGCCCGAAACAACTCAGGAAGGCGCACGGAGATTGACCGAACGGTTAAGGCAAGCCCTATCTCAGCAGCCCATTACAGCCGGCGGTGTTTCGATCCCCATTACGCTGAGCATCGGCCTGGCAAGCAACGTAAACGAACCCGGCCTTTCTCTGGATGAACTGCTCCAGCGGGCAGACCGGGCACTGTACAATTCAAAGATGAACGGACGGGATCGGGTTACTTTTTACAATGAAACCAATTTCTAGCCGCAACTTTCACAGCCGCTTGTTGAACCGCAGGTAGCGCATCCGCCTCCAACCCTGCCCGAAATCAATTCTTCGTCGGTAGCTTCCCTGAGTCCTGCAATCCGCACAAAAAACCGCAACTCCTTACCCGCCAGCGGATGATTTGTGTCAATCTCGACCACCTCATCCTTCAAGCCAACAATTCGAGCATTCAGAATTTGACCCTGATCCGTTCGTACCCGGAAGGGATAGCCAATCTCAAAGGGAAAGGAAGGAGGAAATTGCGATTTTGGTAGTTCAAACACCCCCTCGGGATGATACTGCCCGTAGGCATCTTCAGGTTTCACAACAATTTCTTTCTCTTCGCCAGCACTCAAACCGTTGAGCTGGTTTTCCAGACCGGTAATAATATTGTTAAACCCGTGCAGGTATTCCAATGGAGTTCCATTCGAGCTGTCAACGATCTCTCCATCTACCCATAAAGAGTATTCGAGCGCTACAACAACCCCGTCTTGTACTGTGTCAATTCCCATTTTATATTCCTTGAAGTCAAGAAAAATGTTATAAAAGATAAAATCAGCCTGATTATACCCGAATTATGTTCTTTAACTGAAAATTCAGAGGTGAAAACATGAATCTTCAATTATTCGATGAAACCCAATATTTGGAATGGATTCATCAAGGATTGCCGAAAACGTCCCAATCCCGAAAAATACTCGTTGCGGGGGCGGGAGTTGCTGGATTAGTAGCCGGCAGCGAATTAAAGCGGGCTGGTTATGAGGTTCAAATCATCGAAGCCCAGCAGCGTGTCGGCGGTCGCATCCTGACATTGCGCCATCCCTTTTCGGATGGGCTGTTTGCAGAGGCTGGTGCAATGCGTATCCCCACAAATCATTTTTTAACTTTGGCATATATTAATAAATTTGGACTCAAAACCATCCCTTTCATCAATCACAATCCATCCGCCTATATTTTTATCAACTGCAAAAAAATCCGCATGGGTGAAGCAGAACAAACCACCGAATTTTTTGGATATAAGTTAACTGACGCAGAAAAACAAAAAAGCGCTGAACAATTATGGTTGGAAGCAATTCAACCTTTTATCAGGAAAGTCGAAAAAGAGGGCAATTCCGCTTGGGATTCAATTGTCCGTGAATACGATGAATATTCCGTCCGAGAATTTTTAGAAATAAAAGGGTGGTCAGAAGCCGCTATTGAGCGCTTTGGCTTGCTTTTTAATCAGGAAGCCATCATGAATTCATCATTTCTGGAATTGTTGAGAGAAGAAGTTGGTCAATATTACAGGGAAATGGTCACCATCGAAGCAGGGATGGATCAACTCCCGAATGCTTTTTTGGCGGACTTGAGGGAGAACATCTGGTATGGTCAAAAAATTACCGCCATTGAGCAAAATGACGCCTCAGTGACTTTTCACATTCGCTCGATTTCAGGCAAGCATACCCTGACCGGCGATTATGCCATCATCACCCTGCCTTTTCCGGTCTTACGCCATATTGAAATAATCCCAGCATTCAGTCCGGCAAAGCAGCGGGCTATCCGACAGTTGCATTATGACGCCTCCGCCAAAATATTTCTCCAGTTTCGCAGACGTTTTTGGGAAGAGGAAGGTATTGCGGGTGGCGGTACAGTTACTGATCTGGCTATACGCAATATGTATTACCCGCAACAACCCAATCCAACCGGACGAGGTGTTTTATTAGCCTCATACACCTGGGGTGAAGACGCCCAACGATGGGGATCACTCCCCCCGGATGAAAGGCTTCGTCAGGCACTGGAGAATGTCACCGCAATTCACCCACGTGCTCAGGATGAATTTGAGGTTGGCCACTCCTACATGTGGCATGACGACGAATTTGCCGGCGGCGCCTTCGCCTTATTTGACCCCGGTCAACAGACATTGCTTTATGATCACATTCGCAATCCCGAAGGGCGAATCTTCTTTGCCGGAGAACATACATCCTTATATCACGCCTGGATTCAAGGCGCTATCGAATCCGGCCTGCGCGCGGCTTATGAAGTTGCCACATCTATCCTCGTTCCTCAACCCTGAGCAGTTCTTAGATCATTCGCTATGTAGATTTGACGATTGGTTGAAATTTGTTTTCGTTTTAATTATTGTATAAGTGGTGATTGTGAATGAATGAAGGAAAATCCCAGTCTCAGATTTTTACTGATGAGGTCATCCCCTCTTTGTTTCACTCGTCACCTGAACAATTTTTACAGTTTTTATACCGAGACGGAAATAAATTTCTGAGCTTTTACTGGAAACTTGCAGGTGAGAAATGTCCACCCGCATTGAAAAGAGATTCGTTCGGATTGAATTATTATTTCCGGGAACCAGCCAACCGTACTTTGATCACCATGATTTTGTTGCCACAACCAATCAGCGATGGTGAATCGTACTTTTCGGCGCTAATTTACCGCCCCGACCGCCGTATCCTATTCGTTGCCGACACGACCAAAATTATCAACCTTGAGAAATTCAGCCCGCCAGAAAACCCCACCGGAACACGCATGGTGGAATGGACCCGTAGAAAAGTGCGCGAGGTAATTGGCAATGGACCTGCCCCATATCAGGAAGAATTCTACCGCGCTGTAATCGAGCAAATTCGCGAAAGTTAACTATGTTCAATTTTGACGAGTGTAAACGACCTGGGTTGGATAAGCAAACTGAATGCCCATCTGACCAAATCTGCGGTAGATTTCCAGATTGATTTCCTGTTGAACATCCATGAATTGTCGAAAATCACTGCCCTCGATAAAATAAACAATCTCAAAATTCAAAGAAAAAACACCAAATTCCTTGAAATGCGCTCTATCAAAAGTGACATTGGGTTTGGTTGAGATGATATCTTCCAATAACGCGGGAATTTTCTCAAGATTTTCGAGGGATGTATCATAAGTGACCCCAAGGGAGAACAAAATCCGCCTGCGCTCCATGCGCTTAAAATTTTGTATTCGACTGGAAAGCAGATCTGAATTGGAGATAATCAATTGTTCACCACTCAGGCTCCTCAATCGGGTGCTTTTCAAGCCAATGCTCTCAACCGTCCCAATAAATTCACCAGATTTAATCGTATCTCCAATTACAAAGGGCTTGTCCAAGGCAATTGACACTGAACTAAACAAATCACTTAGGATATTCTGAACCGCAAGACCAACCGCGATACCCCCTATACCCAAACCGGTAATCAATGTTGTAATTTCTACACCAGGAAGATTATCCAGGATGATTAAGGAAACAAAAATCCATACAGCAATTTTTAAAATTACACCCATCACACTCAGGGTTGTCTTTCGCTCCCCGCCCATATCCTCGCTGAGTGCTTTCTGCTCAATCCAGTAGTCAATTAATCCCAGCACCCAAAAACCAACCTGAAGCAAGACAACGGCAACCGTAACCATTGAACGTACAGAAAGCAATGGCTCGCTTAACTCTAAAAACAAACTCCCTATGTAAATACTGAGCCACAATAAAAACCAGCCTTTAATATTGTGAACAATCCGATCAAGGAGTCGAAAACTTTGGAATTTGGAAAATTCCGCCCTGCTTTTAAAATTTGAACCAAGAATACTTTTCAGTAAGGCAAAAAAGACGTAAGCAGCCAGCACTGTCCCCAGTGCCGTCAGCCATCTATCGAAACCATTACTGAAGATTATATTTTCGAATATCATCGTAAATGGATTATAACTTACCCTCATTCAACATTCGCAAAAACACTTCAACGACCCGCGGATCAAATTGTTTTCCTGATAAACCTGTAATGTAATCTATGACATCTTTTTCTTCCCAGCGCGCCCGGTAATGGCGATCATAACGCAGAGCATCCCACACATCCACCACCGCAAAAATTCGCGCTGGCAGGGGTATTTGCTCACCTTTCAATCCCAATGGATAGCCATTGCCATCCCAATGCTCATGGTGAAATGTGGGAATATCGAGAGCCGGCTGCAGAAATTCAATTCCTGAAAGCATGGATTGAGCATACAACGGATGTTTTCGTAGAATCTTCCAATCTTCCGTTGTCAACTCGCCTTTTTTCAATAATATAGTATCCGGCACAGCCATTTTACCGATATCATGTAAAACCGCTCCGCGCCAAACATTAACTACTTCCGATTCGCTCAAACCCATTTCACGGGCAAGCTTTACGGTGGCTTCAGCCACCCGCCGGGTATGACCTTCCGTTTCAGCATCGCGCATTTCGAGTGCCATTGACCAACCAAGGATGGTCTGATCATAAGCTGCTGCCAACTCGCGATTCGTTTTCTGTAAATCTTCCACCATTCTGGCATTGTCAATTGCAATTGCTGCGCCGGATATTAACGAATTTAAAAATTCACGTTTGTCAGCATCCAGTCGTAAAGTATGTCGCTGAAATACCTCCAAAACGCCATGTAACTGGCCTTTAGCAATAATGGGTGTTCCATAATATGAATTTAATCCCTCTCTTTCTAACGGGATAATATGTTCTTTCTCCCCTTCCCACTCAGAAAAATTAGGCACAAAAATGGGAGATCGCTGCTGGGCAACCTTTCCTGGCAAACCCCAACCCAATGACGCAGGACTGGTACGAATTTCCAGACTGCGAAAACCCCAACCGGCTACAAATACCAATCTTTCGGTCTTGGCATCAAATAACCACACGTCCGCAGCATCAACGTTCAACTGCGATACGACCTGATCCAACAAAATACTCAAGGTGAAGCGGAAATCGAGGCTGGAGGTGATCGCTGTTTCGATGGTTCGTAGCGCAACCAGCTGTTGCAGCCTCTTTTCGGTTTGCTCATATAAAGTGATCCGACGAATTGCCGTTGCCACCATGTCCGATATAGAAGTAACCAATCTCAAATCGTCCTGAGAGAAGGGGTTTTCCCGCACTATGAGCAAGCTGCCCATCGCCTGTTCGCGCTCAAGCAAGGGCACACACAAAACCGCATTTGCCCGGTCTTCAATATCCGCTATCATGAAACTTTTATCTAATCCGATTTCATCTCCAAAAATTGGCATTCCACTTTCAATCACTTTACCGATCAGGCCTTCTCCACGATTGTAGCGATAACCCTGAATTGGGCGGAGGATTCCCACCGCCATTTCCACCACACTCAATCCGGTCGGTTCACGAAAAGCAAGGGCACCTCCGTCAGCATCGAGATGACGGGCAATTTGGTCCAGCACAATGCTGCTGATTTCAGTTTTACCTCGCGCAGAACGCATCACAGCGCTGATCGAGGCAATCACTTCCATTTCTCTTTCTCGCTTTTTGACTTCCGTGATGTCCGTTATGTACCCTTCAACGACATGCACCGAACCCCCATTGTTGGTCAGCCCAACCCCCTGCTCCAGGACCCAGCGCGTCTGACGGTTGGCAGTTCGAATCCGGTAAATCACCCGGTATGGTTTTCCTCCCACGGCGGTTTCCTCAATCGTTTTGACAACTTCGCCACGATCGTCCGGATGAATCAAATCCTGAAATTGAATCGGGTTGCCCTCCAGCAATTCTTCAGGTGAATACCCTGTCAACTCCACACACCCCGGACTGATAAAGGTGATCCGTCGTTCTTTCAAAGAATAGCGGTATGCCATACCGGGCAGATTGTGTAATAAAACCGACAACATTTGCTGGGTTTCCGTTACAGTTTCCAATGCCTTCTTTTGTTCGCTCAAGTCAGCAAAAAGGTAGGTGATCCCCGCAGCCTCACCGGAGGTGTTTCTCAATAGGGCGGCAGAAAGACCAACCGGAATTTCCCTCCCATCTTTGGTTCGACACTTGACTTCTTGAATCTGAATGGTCTTTCCCGCCAAAACTCGATTTCGAATGGACTGAAAAAACTCCTCCTGATCCGCCGACAAAACCGGTATCATTTTTCCGATAACCTCAAAAGCTGTCCACCCAAAAATTGAAGTTGCGGCCGGGCTCCACTCAATCACCCTTCCTTCCATGTTCTCCACAACAATCGCTAGTGGCGAAGTACGAATAATTGCCGATAGTTTCTCGTTCGATTCCTTCAGCGCTTCTTCAATTTTTCGGTGTGATTTCTCGCGTTCCTCCAGCGCTTCCGCCATTTGATTGAAGGTCTTTTCCAGTTCCAACAATCCATCTGCGGTGGCTTTTGTTCGCGGTCTTGTGCGAACCGCCAGATCACCACGGGCAATCTTTTTTGCCGCATCCAAAAGCGGCTCGCTTCTCCTTTCCAAAACTCTTCCACTAATCAAATATGCCAGAAGTATGCTGAGCAAGAAAACCGCAATGAACAAAAAGCCTATCGTATAAAGCAGTTTTTGAAACTCTCGATTGACATTTTCAAAGGGTAATCCACTTCGTAAAATTGCGAATGGCTGACCTTCAAACGCAATTACTCGATAAGAAAACAGGCGAATAGTGCCATCCATTCCAGCTGAAGTAAATTTACCCTGATTAACCAGCTCGTCATTCAAAATTTTTTGATCAAAAATCTGGTCTTTCGTCCCAATCAAATCAGGGTTTTCAGGTAGAACTGCAATAATTCTCCCGCTCAAGTCGGTCATCACGGTTTCGGTTTCCGGGGGGGTGCCCGAGCGGATAATTAATTGTTGGATCAGTTCTACTGGGATTCCGGCATAAATATAACCGCTCGACTTACTATTCTCTCTTTGAATCGGAAATACAAACGGCAACACCATCCGCCCTGTTAACGGATCAACCTGCATTGTCCCGATTTGTAATGACTGTTTCTCCAGTGATTGGGACACAGATTCAACCCCCGCAATATTTTTCACTGAAGATGACTCAGGTACATCACAGAGAATATCTCCCTGCTCATTTAAAATTGCCAGACTGACAAAACTTCCCCGAATATAGTACTCATTCAATAATTTTCTACATTCCGAGATTTGCAACGGTAACCTGCGGTCAACTCGCGCGCCTAATTCGGCAATGACAACTTGAGCATTTTCCACGCTCCACAATTGCCGCTCTGCAACGCTATTGACCAGCAGCTCGGTTTGATTTTCGAGATTCCGGTATATATTCATCCCCCAATTGAATGCAAAAAATCCCGCCGCAAATATCATTGGCAAGATTGCGAGCAAGATAAGCAGCGTGAGCCTGAACCGTAATCCCTTAAAAAGATGAAGCATTGTTTAAGACAAATTGATTAAAAAAGACTGGCTTGAAAGAAAAGGTGATAAATCCCCAATCGCCTTTTCTATCATAATGATATTAATATTTTACAGGACATTAGATTTTTCACAAGTCATTCTTGGGAATTGTTTTCCGTTTTTTTAATCAAGAAAGAGTAAAATTGCATATAAATCCGACTTAAGGAAAAATCAATTATGGCAAATAAGAAAATTTATCTCGATTTCAGGGAGGATGAATTAAGCAGCGCGGCAATTTACGAAGCGCTTGCAGGCATTGAAAAAGATGAACGGATCCGCCAGGTATATGAAAAAATGGCGGCTGTAGAACGTAAACACGCCAAAAATTGGGAAGAAAAATTGCGCGCCGAAGGGGTAGAGCCCCCCCCATTCCAACCAACCCTTCGCGTTCGCCTATTAATCTGGCTGGCAAAACGCTTCGGCCCTGAAATGATTATTCCAAGCCTGCAGGCTATGGAGAAAGACGGCGGTTCGGCTTATCTCAAAGTCGAATCCGGAAAGCACATGGCCAGAGATGAACAAACTCACGCTCTTGTTCTCGGTCAGATTAAGAACTTAGCCCGTGGCGGTATGGAGGGAAGCGCTCTCGCCCAATTGGAAGGTCGTCATCGTTCAACCGGAGGCAATGCCTTACGCGCCGCCGTATTGGGAGCAAATGACGGGTTGGTTAGCAACCTGAGCCTGGTCATGGGCGTAGCCGGAGCAACCATGGACAATCGTTCCATTTTGGTTGCCGGAATTGCCGGCTTACTGGCAGGAGCTTTCTCCATGGCACTCGGCGAATGGCTTTCCGTTCAGTCCTCCCGAGAATTGTATGCTAACCAAATAAAAATCGAAGAACTTGAGATCGAACAAGCCCCGGAGGAAGAAGCCGAGGAGCTGGCCTTGATTTACGAATACCGCGGCATTCCTGCCGAACAGGCATCACAAATGGCCCGCAAAATTATGCAAAACAAGGAAGGCGCACTGGATACACTTGCGCGCGAAGAACTGGGTATTGACCCCGAGGAACTTGGCGGCTCAGCATGGGAAGCGGCCATTACTTCTTTTATTTTATTTGCCATTGGGGCTGTCATACCCGTCCTTCCTTATACATTTCTGGGCGGAACCACCGCCCTGCTTTTAAGTATTTTATTGAGTGTGTTCGGCCTTTTTGTGCTTGGGGCTGCCATCACCTTATTCACGGGTCGTTCAATCTTGTACTCGGGCGCCCGAATGGTGATCTTTGGCATGCTGGCTGCTGCAATCACCTTCGGAATTGGCAGATTAATTGGAATCAGCATTGCCGGGTGATTACGATGAAAATGTTTGATCATTTTATTACCTTTTTACCGGTTCTTGATCTAAAAACCACCGTCCACTTTTACCAGAACATCCTCGCTCTCCCTTTGGTACGCGATCAAGGAGACTGTAAAATTTTTCGGATTTCTTCCACAGGTTTCATCGGCTTTTGTTCCCGCGAAGAAATTCCAACCCCCAGCAAGTCAATTATCTTAACCCTGGTAACCAATGATGTGGACGAATGGTGCTCCACACTCATCAATAATGGGGCTACCGTAGAAAAACCTCCAACTTATAACCCAAAATACAAAATCTATCATGCCTTTATCCTTGATCCGAATGGCTATCGGATCGAAATCCAGCGCTTCGATGACCCACTAATTTCTCATTAAAATGGCAACTATCCAAATTCCGTATGGTTCATCTCAACTCCGTTTCAAACCAGAATTTCCTTTTGACCTTTACGAACAAAAGGAATACCGGCCGGCCGACGATCCACTCGAAGTCGTCATTCAAGCCTTACAAAATCCTTTAGATCAGCAAGGCATCCATTGGTCATCGCCACCGAAATGTGCCGCCATCAGCATAAACGACAAAACTCGCCCGGTGCCGTATTCCTTTATACTCCCTCCTTTGCTGGATTGGCTGAATGAACACGGAATTCCGGACGAAGAGATCGAATTCTTCATCGCCACAGGTACTCACTCTCCTGCCACAGATGAGCAGATAAAGGCAATCATCCCTGCTTCAATTCTTAACCGAAACAAATTCCGGATATTCTCTCATAACTGCGATGACAAAGACAATTTGATTTTTCTGGGTCACACGAAACGGAAAACGCCTGTATGGGTCAACAAGCGTTTTTATCAAGCTGATTTACGAATCGTTACCGGGAATATCGAACCCCATCACTTCATGGGGTATTCAGGTGGCGCTAAAAGCGCGGCTATTGGCCTGGCCGGAAGAGAAACGATCAATCACAATCATGCCATGTTGAATGATCCCCTCGCTTTTTTGGGAGAATACCAGCACAACCCAATGCGACAGGATGTAGAGGAAATCGGGAATTTGATGGGAATTCACCTGGCTTTGAATGTGATTTTAAATGCCAACCGCCAAATCTTAACTGCACTCTTTGGAACACCGCGTGCAGTAATGGAAAAAGGCATCTCCATTTCAGATGATTTATGGAGGGTGCCCGTTTCTTCATCTTGTGACCTTGTTATTGCCTCAGCCGGTGGGCATCCCAAAGATATCAATTTATATCAAGCGCAAAAAGCCATAACCCACGCTGCACTGTTTGCCCGCCCAAACGGGGTCATTGTCCTGGTTGCAGCCTGCCCCGAAGGAATTGGCAGCGCAAAGGCTGTTGAATTTCTTGAACAAATTTCCACTCCTGATCAGGCTATTGCCAGATTTAAACAAATGGAGTTTCGGATCGGCCCTCACAAAGCTTTCCAGATTGCCCTTCAGGCGAAAAGGAATCACATCATCCTGATTTCGGAAATGCCGGATGATCTGGTTAAAAAGTTCTTTTTCATTCCTGCAAAGTCTCTTGAACAAGCCGTAGAATTTGCGCGCAAAATCCTACCCACTAATTTCAAAGCAGTTGTACTTCCTCATGCAACCGCACTTTTACCCAAATTCACATCTCAAAAATGAACCATGAAACGTCCTGTTTTTGAAAATCCTCACCTCGATGGCTCAACATTTTTTCTTCAAGGCACAAAGCCGGTTGGCATCCTTCTGCTGCATGGATTTACAGCAACAACCGTTGAGGTTCGACCGCTAGCAGAGCACCTCCATGCCGCTGGATTTTCCGTTTTTTCTCCCCTGCTTCCAGGGCACGGCACCCAACCGGAAGATATGATCCGCGTCCACTGGCAGGACTGGTACGAAACTGCTCGAATTGGATTGGAAAAGTTACAGCACACCCCCAATGTTTTTGTAGCAGGCGAATCAATGGGCGGATTGCTCTCCCTTCTTCTTGCTGCAAATCATCCTTCTATCAAAGGGGTTATCTTATATGCCCCTGCCATCAAGATCAATGGAATCTGGCGGGCAAAATGGCTTGCCCCTTTCATAAAAATCATGCCCAAGAATTATCTACCTGAAGATAATGAAGAGGATGATCAAAATCAAAATTTACCGTGGCAGGGCTACAACGTAGTTGCTCTGGCTGCCGTTGCGCAACTTGAAAAACTTCAAAAAGAGGTTCTACGCCAGATTCTTCAAGTAAAGCAACCAGTTTTGATTTTTCAAGGCAGAAAAGATCAAACGATTGATCCTTCCGGCTCGGAATTAATCTATTCAAAATTATCTTCATCTCAAAAATCATTGGTATGGTTGGAGAACAGCGGACATTGTGTCGTATTAGACCGGGAGTTGGATTTGGTAAAGTCGCAAACGCTCAAGTTCATTCAGAGCTTAACCGCTCCTCACCATAATTCTTGAGGGTATTTTTTGAATGGATTATTGCGGAAGAGGTTATAATTGATAAGTGTGGTAACCAAACCCTTATTATTGGAGGATGGATGACCGAAAATTCCCGCCCCCCCGGCAAAACCACCATTGCCCCTGAAGTACTGACATCTATTGCGCGGCTGACAGCCTTAGGCGTTCCCGGTGTTAACCGGCTTGCAACAATCCCCTCTGAAGTGGAACGTTTTTTCAGCCGCGGCATGAGCGAGGGGATAAAGATTGCTGTAGAAAATGATTGTGTTTACATTGACCTTTATGTTGTCCTCAATCGTGATGTAAAAGTCCGTGAAGTTTGCCGGGCAATTCAACAACAGGTTACCCGCGCTGTATCGGAATTGGTAGGAATGGAAGTTGGGCGAGTCAATGTTCATGTGGAAGACATTGAAACCGGCATAACTGCCTCTTAATTGTGAAAATTTTTGCTTTTTGAAAATTAACAACGAAGGAGCTATGAAACCCCGAACCAAGGCAAGAAGCTTAGCCTTGCAGGTGCTTTATGAATGCGACCTGACCAGTCATTCTCCTCAGGCTGCCATGGAAGAGCGCCTCAAAGACGAGACACTGGATGCAAATCTGGTGAAATTTGCCTATGACATCATCAACGGGGTTTTACCAATCACCCATCAACTGGATGATTTTATCGCCCAGCACGCACCCGAATGGCCTTTGGATCAAGTGGCGGTAATTGACCGCAATATTCTGCGGATTGCCCTGTGGGAATTTGCGGTGGAGGGATGTACACCCGTAAAAGTTGCCATTAACGAGGCAATTGAACTGGCAAAAATCTTCGGGGCAGACAGCACACCGCGTTTTGTAAACGGTGTCTTGGGAAGCCTGGCCAACCGACAGCAGGAAATCAGGCAAAAATTCAAAAAAATTCTCACAAACCAGGATGAAAAAACCGCTCACCAGAATTAGCCTTCCAGAGCGGTTTCTCTTTTTCTGATTACACTTTTTCGCTGGGGAAATTCGATGAAAATGGAAAACAAAACAACCACCTTTCAAACTGTATTCCTTGTCCTGATAATTCTAACCTTCCTCAGCGCATGTTCATTGGACTTTTCCTCGTGGGTCAGCTCACCACCAACTGCGCCCGCCCCCGCAGCGGTCAACCAACAAGATTTGAGTTATACCAAAGTCACTTTTCTAGCAAAACCGCCAACCGATGCCCCAAAAGGCGAAATTACACTGGAAATACTGGATGAAGTAACTGGGTTGGCGATGAATCCTCAACGCTATCCCATGATTGAAAACTCGGATGGGACATATCAACTCGAGTTGCTTTTTCCGGTTGGATCAATCGTGAAGTATCGTTACTTGAGGGGGAATTTTCCATATTTTGTTGAATATAATTCTCAAGGCCAACAAGTCCGTTACCGCATGGCTGCTGTCAATTATCCTCTCCTTGTTCAGGATACCATCGCCGGCTGGACTGATTTTCAATTCAATGGTCCAACCGGGACCATTAAAGGACAGGTGTTTGACTCCGATACCAAAGCGCCATTCCCAAATGCCCTTGTTTCTGTTGGAGGGATTCAAACCTTAACTGCCAGCGATGGCACTTTCATTGTCGAGAATGTGGCAGAAGGTATTCATAATCTGGTCATTTATAGCATGGATGGCAGCTTCCAAACCTTTCAGCAAGGGGCAATTGTCGCAGCGAATTCGACCACCTTTGCGCTTACTCCCCTTTCTCCATCCAAATGGGTTAATATTACTTTTATCGTGCAGACACCCCCCTCCAATCTGCAAGGTTTGCCAGTTAGAATGGTGGGAAACATCTATTCACTCGGGAATACGTTTAACGAATTGAATGGTGGGTTTAGTGTACTTGCAGCACGAGCGCCTTTGCTTAAAAATGTTGCCGAAAATGCCTACGCCATCACACTCCGCCTGCCTTCCGGGTTCGATTTGCGATACAAATACACCCTGGGGGATGGATTTTGGAATGCCGAACATGACCCAAACGGAGGATTTGTCGTCAGGCAAATCATTGTACCATCCCAGGATACCACCATCACCGATCAGGTTGACACATGGCAATCTGGAAAGAATGCTCCCATCACTTTTTTGGTGAGCTCCCCCAATAACACTCCAATCGAGGATAGTGTTTCAATTCAATTTAATCCATACACGTGGACCAATCCGTTGCCGATGTGGCCGTTGGGCAACAATCAATGGTTGTTTGTCCTCTACAGTCCTCTGAACATGTTTAATGCCCTGCAATATCGTTACTGCCGCAACGACCAATGTGGTTATGCCGATGATGTCGCCACCGCTGGGTTACAAGCCACCGGTTACCCGTTGGCGATTGGCAGTGAACCCCAGATTCGCCGGGATGAGATTAAAGCATGGTCCGACTGGACTACCACCCTGAGTTCCACCGAAATCATTGCCCCAACGCCTTTGGTTCGATCACCTGATTTCGTGCGCGGCATTGAAATCAGCCCCAAGTACAATCCCAGCTGGCAGCCTTACCTGTTTTGGGGTCTTAATAAAATCAACCTGCTGAAAGCCAATACCATCGTCCTCACACCTGCCTGGTCTTACCGAAACCTTCAAACCCCCAATTTTGAACCGCAGATTGGTAAAGATTCCCTGTGGCAGGATAGTATCCAGGCTGTTCAAACTGCCCAACAAGCCAATCTTACCGCATGGCTGTTTCCGCAAATTCGTGACAAAGGGGAAATTTGGGCACAACCTCATCTTGATAAAATTTGGTGGGAAAACTGGTTTGAACGATATCAAACCTTTGCCCTCCATTTTGCAGATTTAGCATCACAAACCAATTCTTCAGCAATCATCTTTGGTGGTAATGACGTAGCACCTGCCTATCCAGCTGGTATTCTCCCGGATGGTCAACCATCAGGTGTGCCGGATATCGCAGGAGAGCGTTGGCAGTTGATTTTGGACGCCGTCCGGCAGCGATACAGCGGCAGGATTGGCTGGAATATCCTACTCGCCGATGAGAATCCAGTTATTCCGGAATGGCTGGACCGCGTAGATTTTCTGTATCTTCAACTTGCCATTCCAGCAACGGTTTCCTCCGCATTATCATCGGAAGAGAGAATTGAGCAAATCGCAAATTACCTTGATTCGGTTTTATGGCCACTTCGCGAATCAACCAATAAACCAGTTTTTGTAGCGGTCATTGTTCCTTCGGCGCAGGTACAGGAAACAGTTTGTACCACCAACAATTGTCCGATAACCGATACGTTTTCGCCCCCGCTTTCTTCACCAGAGCAATTATCCAAAGACCTGCAAATTCAGGTTGAGATTTACAAAGCCCTTCTTACAACCGTAAATGAGCGCTCATGGATTGATGGCGTCATCTCGCAAGGGTTCTTCCCTCCGGTTGCCATCCAAGATGCCTCTGCCTCAATTCACGGTAAACCGGCATCCGACGTTATCTGGTACTGGTATTCGGGTTGGTCGGAGAATACTCCTTAAACCATAAACTCATAACAAGGAGAAATCAATTTGATGCAAGCCTTTGGAATTCCATCAAATTACGGAATTGAGAACCATGGCTTTCAAAACACTGGTAATGTTTACTGGAACTACGCCTCTGCAAATCTGATTGAGGAAGGAATAAAACGGAATGAAGTTGCCCTTTCTTGTGATGGGGCAGTGATTGCTTATACGGGCAAACATACCGGCAGGTCTCCCAATGATAAGTTTATTGTTCATTACCCACACCTGGAAGAAGAAATCTGGTGGGGGAAAGTCAACCAACCTCTTTCTCCACAATCATTTGATCAAATTTATAAAAAGTTTCTTGCCTACTTTCAGGGCAGAGACCTTTTTGTGCAGGATGTATATGCCGGCGCTCATCCGAACTATCGGCTTACTATTCGGGTCATCACCGAAAAAGCTTGGCACAACCTGTTTTCGCGCAATTTATTAATCCCTGTTCCAGTTTCACAAATCCCCCATACGATTCCGGATTTCATCATCCTCCAAAGCGAAAACTTCCAGGCTGATCCGAAAAGCGATGGTGTTCGTTCCGGTACGGTCATTTTGATTGACTTTGAGCGGAAAATCGTCTTAATTGGCGGTACTGGCTACGCGGGTGAGATAAAGAAATCAATCTTCACGATTATGAATTACCTTTTACCCCGCCGGGGTGTACTTTCCATGCACTGTTCTGCCAATGTGGGTAAAAACGGCGATGTAGCTTTGTTTTTTGGGTTGAGTGGTACCGGCAAAACTACGCTTTCTTCTGATCCCGAACGCCAGTTGATCGGGGATGACGAACACGGTTGGTCAGACGAAGGCATTTTCAATATCGAAGGCGGCTGCTATGCAAAAACCATCCGCCTCAGCCCTAAATATGAGCCGATGATCTGGTCCGCCACCAATCGTTTCGGTGCTGTATTGGAAAATGTTGTTTATGATCCGATTACCCGATTGGTTGATTTTGACTCCGATCAATATACCGAAAATACGCGAGGGGCTTACCCTTTATCTTTTATCCCGAACAGCTTCAGCCAGGGATATGCCGGCCACCCAGAAAATTTATTCTTCCTGACCGCTGATGCTTTTGGGGTAATGCCGCCCATTGCCCGTTTGACCTACGAACAGGCAATGTATTATTTTCTTTCCGGCTACACTTCCAAACTAGCCGGTACCGAAACAGGATTAGGCAGCGAACCACAGGCGACTTTTTCAACCTGCTTTGGAGCGCCTTTCTTACCGCTTTACCCCAACCGCTATTCCGATTTACTTGGTGAAAAAATATTACGCCATCAAGTTCGGGTTTGGCTAATCAACACAGGCTGGATTGGCGGCCCGTACGGGGTTGGCAAGCGTATCAATCTTCCTTACACTCGCTCAATGATCACTGCCGTACTTAATCATGACCTGGATGAAGTGCCTTTCCGGCAGGAACCATTTTTTGGACTGCACATTCCCCTGTTTTGCCCTGGTGTTCCCTCAGAGGTGCTGAATCCTCAATATAACTGGAAGGACAAGCAAGCCTATCAGGAGTATGCTCGCAACCTGATCATGCAATTTGAAAACAATTGCACCCAATTTGCCAACAATGTCACAAAAGAGGTGCTGGCAACCGGGCCGCACCTGTGAGCACATCAGGCGAGATAGAACAAAACCACCGCAACAATTACCAGAAATGGCGCATAAGGAATAGCCGTAAATGGACGGTAGCGCCGGGCAAGTAAACTGCCCAGCAGATACAACCCACTGAATACTCCGCCTGCCACAACCGAGAAGAACAAACTGATTGCTATTTTTGGCCACCCCAAGATAAGGCCCAGAACTCCACTGAGGTTGACATCCCCAAATCCCAATGCAACTTCCTCAATTTCCTCTCCCCGCCGTTTGGACATCCACCGGTTGAAAAGTACACCAAAATAATAAAGAACGAACATGATCCCAAAACCAGCAACACCACCAATGATGGTGTTCAGCCAGCCATTCCAGTAAATCCCTATTGGAATACCCAGCAAAATACCTGCCCCAACCACTTCGTACAGCACCACCCGATGTTCAACATCCATGATGAAAACGAGAGCAAAATATAAAAAATAAGGGAGTGTCACCCAAAAACCAAATCGCTCAGGGGGAAAAAAGAAAATGACCGGTATGAGGGCAACCGAAAGACTCTGAATAATTCTCGTTCGATTGGTGCGGGTTGAGCCACAATGGATACATTTTCTTAATAGAAAAAAATCAACAAGGCTGATTTTCTCATTACACCGATGACAGTGAGGTGCGCTCAACCGGCGTGTGCGGGGTAAAACATCCGCCAGATAATTCAAGAAAATTCCAACCACCCACCCAAGCAATAACAAAAACGGCAGAAATGCGAAATTCATGGTCAGTCCTGTGCTGGGGCAGAGGCAAATTTTTCTTTTACACTGCCATCAGGTATCGCCATTTTTTCTTTCTCAGCCCTTTCTGCCAATTGACGGCGCAAGTCTTGAATATCACGCGGCAACAGGTAAATTGCTCCTAAGAAAAACAAAAAGCACAGAATCCACGCACCCACACAGATGATCAGAATCGCATCCTTCAAAGATGAATTGACCGCAATTAAACCCGCCAACGCAGGTGCAACAGCAGATCCTCCCTGCTCAATTAGATTTTGCACTGAATTGGCTGTGGATCTTACTTCTGGCAGAGTTACATCATAAACCGTTGAAAGAACATTCGGTGCGGCAAACGGGATGAATACAGCCGTAATAGCCATGGAAATAGTGAAAAACAAAGTGTTGTTTTCGGGAATACTGAGTGAAAACCACAACAAAAGCGCACCCGTTATTACACCGAATGCTGAAACCATCAAACGCCCCCGCAAATTCCTTTTGAAGAAGTAATCTCCCAAAGCTCCACCAATCGGGTAGCCGGCTGCTAAAAATAAAACGGCAATAACCATCGTAACCAGCACCTGATTGGAATCAAAACCCCGCTCGGTTTCCAGATAGCGGAAGAACCAGAAAGTGATCACCTGCCATGGGAAAACCCCAAAGAAGCCCTGGGTAAATAACAAGAGGAGACTCTTTTTGCGGAATAAACCCAGAGCCGTCTTCCATTCAAAACGGTAATGGGTATGCTGTTCTATATTTTCCAACTCGGGTTCGGTACCCCCTCGCGGCATTTCCTTGACGGAGGTAAAAATGACAAACGCCAGCACAATTCCCAATGAACCGGTCAGGATGAAAATGCCCTGCCATTGAATCACCTGCGTCAAGGTAATCGCCAGCACCATTCCGATCATATAACCAAGCGGGCTGGCAATCTGCAAGAGGCCGTAAACCTTACCACGGGTTTTCGGCGGAAAATAATCCGATATCAGAGAATACAAACCGGGATAACTGGCATCATCAATCCCGGTTGACGCGCGGGTCACCACAAATACGCCAAAAGTTTTTGCCAGAGCACTCAACCATGTTGTGGCTCCCCAGATCAATGAAGCTAAGGCCAGTAATTTTGCCCGCGCAAAACGGTCATACAGATATCCCCATAAGGGATAAAAAATTCCTCCAACCAGGATTGCGCCAGAAAAAACCAACCCCATTTGGGCTTCATCTATTTGAAAGTACTCCATGATTGGGGTAGTCAATGGGCCAATCAGTAACTTATCCGCCTGGTGCAGAAGCATAAAGACAAAAAACACCCCTACCACAAACCAACGATAACGTCCGGATGGTTTCATGATGCCACTCCTGAGTACATAAATAACATCAAACAACCAAAGTATAGTCAAGGATGCAAAAAAATAGAAACGATTTCCCAACCCCAATTTTTTCAATCTTGAAAGGTATAATGAAATATGCCTTTGGATAGAAACCTAAAAAAATGAAGGTTTGTTATTACGGAATGAAGACAGTTTTAAATTTTTGGCAAGCTGACCCCACCATTTCTTCC
>NZ_JBRCOK010000036.1:0-5153 GCF_053501535.1 Bellilinea sp.
TTTTCCAGCCAGTGGAAGAAAGCCCGCAAGGTGCGGAAGTAGGCATGGCGGCCGCCCGGATTGTGGTTGTTTTCTTCCAGCCACAAGAAGAAGCGGCGGAGTAAATCCGTGTCCGCCTGGTCAAGGTCATTCGCCTGTTGGGCTTCGGCGTAGGCGGTGAAGCGGGTGAGTTTCTCACGGTAAAAGTCAATCGTTCGGCGGGAAAGACGGCGAATGTGGCAATCGGTGAGGAAGGCTTCGGCGGCAATTGCCAGCGTAGGATAAATAGTCCGTTGTGCTAAAATCGTTTGGCGGGGCATGGTTTGACCTTTCACCCGCCATATATGCCGTTATCGTGTGCCTATATACCCATATTTGGGGGCGGTGGCGGAACAGGCAGACGCAGCGGACTTAAAATCCGCCGGTGGTGACACCTTGTGGGTTCAAGTCCCACCCGCCCTACACATAATTCTGGATGACCTGCGCAAAAGATGTGCGCGGGTTTTTTGATTTTGCCAGCATCCGGCGAGTCCCTCATTCTGCAAGCGGTAGTTGTTCTTGTTTGTTCAATTCTTCCAGCAGGCGGGCAATGATTTCTTTTCGTTTACGCAGCATCATTTTGTACATCATATTATCCGCCGCAATCAGTTGTGTACGGACATCGTCTAAACTTGACTCAAGTACCTGAATGAGCAAATCGCGTTCTTCGCGGGTCAGTTCAAGGCAGAACATGGTAACCTCCTTCGATAAAAACAGAGCCGTTCGGGTTTGCGAACGGCTCTGTCAAGTGACGACAGGGCGTGGAGCCTCTGGAATGTGCAGTTTAATGTTTTTCTTCTGTATTTCTATTGTACCCTGTCCGGTTTAACATTTCAAGCTTTCGATTGGATATTGAATGGGCGTAACCGCTGCATTCGTTGAGATGCCGGCTTTCACTTGCAGACAGCATTGTCAATTTTCCACTCGCCGCTGATTACTTTCAAGGTTAACTCAATGGTGTTACCAAAACTCGACTTAACGGTCACTCTGGCCGTATCGCCGTCCACTTGTGAAGACTGGATTTCCATTTTCTCGGGATAATCCTGAGCGCAAATGAATGGAACGATAAACATTCCCTCCTGTTGTTTTTTGTCCAGACTCTTAGAAAATTCAGGACTGAGTTGGGAAATTTCGTTGAAGGGTGTGGGCGGCCAGGCCTGCAGGTACGAGGTATAAAACCCATCCACGACCTTTTCAGGAGGGACGGCAGGTTGGCCGGTGCTGCTGGAATTGTTGCTTTTAGCACATGCGCTCATCAGCAGCGTGAGAATTATTGCTCCTGCTACAAGAAATGGTTTGATTTTCATGAATTTGCTCCTTTTTCTGATTTGACCTTCGAAATGTCCATTTCTCTTATAATGATGTTCCTCCAAGATGGCATCCACCGCTTAGCGGATTTTGGTTGCCTGTTAGATTAGTGAAAAACTGCACCAAAAGATCGGGCTGGATTAATGCAGATGACCAGGGGGAATACCGTCCTGAAAAAGGATGTTTTTTGTTCGTTATTTGGTACGCTCACAGGTGGAGAGTACTGTGCAGCCAAATGGTAAAAAGGTGGCAGTATGGCGGATCAAATCGAACCACTTATCTGCATATATGACCTGCACCGTCATTACCGGATGGGTAATGAGGTGGTGAGGGCTTTAAACGGGGTGAATTTAAAAATTTTCCCGGGAGAGTTTTTTGGAATATGCGGAACTTCAGGTTCTGGTAAATCCACATTGTTGTATTTGATTGGGGGAATGGACCGCCCCAGCCGGGGGGAGGTGGTTGTGGCGGGCAAAAACCTAACCCGGCAGGATGAAAATCAGCTGGCAGAATTTCGCTGCCGAAAAATCGGATTTATTTACCAGAACTTTCATCTTATCCCCTCTCTGACTGCCTGGCAAAATGTGGAGATTCCGATGATTTTTAACCGGGTAGCCCGCTCCGTCCGCCGGGAAGTTGCCTTGAGATTACTGGCAAAAGTAGGTTTGGCCGAGCGTACCAACCACAGGCCTGCTCAATTATCGGGTGGACAGCAGCAACGCGTGGCCATTGCCAGAGCCCTGGTGAACCAGCCCATTTTATTGCTGGCGGATGAGCCGACCGGTAATCTCGACAGTCGCACCGGCCAGGAAGTGGTGGCCCTCTTGAAAGAGCTTACCGACACTCAAAAAGTGACTGTGCTGATGGTCACGCATGATATGAATTTGATTCAACAAACTGACCGTTATGTTCGCTTGCAGGATGGTCGAATCGTCGAAAGCGGGTGAGCCGTTTTTTTTGAAAAAGGTGGTCAACAATGACTTTCTTTGATTTGATCTATCTGGTTCACGGTAATCTTTGGCGCAGGAAGACCCGGGTGCTGATGACGATTGGCGGTGTGCTGATCGGCAGTATGGCGATCATTTTGTTAATTGCCCTGGGACTGGGCATGCAGAAAAATCTGATGGAGAGTATCGGTAATCTTGGAGATTTGACGACCCTGACTGTGCGTGTGCCAGCTGCCTGCACCTTGCCGCTCAGAGAAAGGCCGCAAAGTTGTCAGAATGTTTTGCTTAATCCTGAACTGGTTGAGAAAATTCGTACGTCATCCGCAGTGGTGGAAGCCTCGCCACAGGTTTTTCTCAAAAGTTCGCCAGCCTACTTACGTTACAAGAACATGGAATCAAATGTGGTGGTAGTGGGAGTTGAACCATCGCGGTTGGCCTCACTGGGGTACCCCCTCGCGCGCGGCGAAATGGTTATTACGGCTGGTCAAGTTGTGATTGGCCCAAAGGTGTGCGAATATATGTTTGACTTGCGAAAGCGCCAGCCGGTGCAACCTCAGTTGGATTTGCTGGAGGAATGGGTGGACTTAACCATTCAACGCACCGTTCAAACGAACGATAAAGTTGAAGCGCCTGAAGCCGGCGTGCGCCGTTTGCGGGTTCAGGTGATCGGTGTGCTGGCGGAAACGGGGGGAGCCAGCGATTATATGATCTATTATCCTTTGAGTGAGGTGGACCGTTGGAACCGCTGGCTGACCGGGAAGAACATCCGCCGCGAAGTGGAAGGATATGACCAAATCGTTATCAAAATGGCGGATGCTGTCAGCGCTGCTGAACTGGATCAGGCGCTGACCTCAGCCGGCTATGAGGTGGATGCGCCTCGCAAGGTGATTGAGCAATTCAACCGCTTTTTTGTTTCTCTACAGTGGATGCTGGGGGGTATCGGAGCAGTTGCCCTATTGATTTCCGCTTTCGGTATCAGCAATACCATGCTGATGGCAATTTACGAGCGGACGCGGGAAATCGGCTTGCTCAAATCACTGGGGGCAAAGAATTCCGACATCCTGGCTCTATTCCTTGCTGAAGCAGGCGCGCTGGGGCTGGTGGGCGGCATATTGGGGGCACTTTTGGCGGTGACCCTCTGTGCAGTAGTTACCCAAGGCGGCGCCGGGGTGTTGAGCCAGATTGACGGATTCGTCTCCATGCCGGGCATCGGCATTCCGGGTTTGAACGGCGGTACAACTTTGCTCGTCCCGCCTTGGCTGGTGTTTTTTGCAGTCGTATTTACCGCCTTTACAGGAGTTTTTTCGGGTATTTACCCAGCCATTCGGGCCGCTTCTATGCAGCCGCTGGATGCCTTGCGGCATGAATGAACTTGTTACAGGTTGTAGCGGTAAAGATTGGTGTGGCGCAGTTCGAAACCTACCCGTTGATAGAGACGGTTTGCAGCTTCGCGGCTGGGTCGGCTGGTCAGGTCCACCGTTTTTGCACCTAACTGACGGGCACGCTCCAAAGCAGCGCGGGTGAGTGCCTCGCCAATTCCTTTGCCGCGCGCACTTTCATCCACAACCACATCTTCAATCCAGGCGCGAACACCGGTGGGGATGCGGAAGGTAACCAGCGTGAGTGTGCCGACAATTTTGCCCTCCTGCTCCGGGTCGCGGGCGATGAACAAGGATTCGTTTTCCGCAATTTCTTGAATTTGCTGAAGGGTGGGAATCTCTGCCGAACTACTTAATTGGGGAACCAATCGCTTGAATGCTTCCGCAATTTCCTCTGATACCTGAGAAACAAGAGAAATTTCCATCGTTTATCCTCATCCAAATTTCGGGTTTGGGTATGATTGCCTGCCAATTTTAACCGATTTTTGGTGAATGGTTTTCTTCGCGGCCATGTTGGGGTATAAATGGGGAATTGAGACTACGGAGCGGAGGGAAGAAAGGAATGCAAAGCCTGCTCTCATCCATTTATCAGGCAATTCTGGAAGGCGACCAGCTGGCAGCTCGCGAGGCGGTTCAGCGCGCGCTGGAACAGGATGTAGAAGCCGAGATTATTCTTAAGCAAGCGATGATGCCGGCGATGGAACAGGTGGGGCTTTTGTTTGAAGAAGGGGAATACTTTGTGCCGGAAATGCTGGTGGCAGCGCGCGCCATGCAGTCCGGCCTGAGCCTGCTCAAACCCAAACTGGTGCAGGCAGATGTTACACCGACGGGTAAGGTGGTGGCTGGCACAGTAAAGGGGGATTTGCACGATATCGGCAAGAATCTGGTGTGCATGATGCTGGAGGGGGCAGCCTTTGAAATTATTGATTTGGGTACGGATGTTCCACCAGAGCGTTTTGTTGAGGCAGTTCGATCCAGCGGCGCTCAGCTGGTGGCGCTTTCGGCTTTGTTGACTACAACCATGCCGAACATGAAAAATACGATAGAGGCATTGCAGCAAGCCGGGTTGAGAGGACAGGTCAAAGTCATGGTTGGCGGGGCGCCGGTTACCGAAACATTTGCCCGTCAGATTGGAGCAGATGGCTACGCCCCAGATGCCAGTCGTGCGGTAATGCTGGCAAAATCGCTGATGGGAATTTCCTAAAGGTTAAATGAAACAAGAGATAAACCGTAAAGGGGTATTTTCAAGGTGTTGAAATCCAAAAAAGGGGAAACACCATGATTGCGGGATGGAAAAGCGGTAGATTGAAGGTCCCTAAAAACGTCTAACATGGAAAAGCCGGAGCATCCCAAATGCCCGATATGTATAATATAGCCCATTTCCAGGACAAACCAGCCAAGATCAGAGACCCAAGAACTGCTGGACTTTGCGGGGACGCCCGAACCTGAAAAAAACACCCCCGTTATGGGGTGCTGTCAGGTGGGCGCGGAGGGGCTCGAA
>NZ_JBRCOK010000037.1:0-131696 GCF_053501535.1 Bellilinea sp.
CAGTTCTACATTCGGACGATGGACGTGACCGGCTCGATCAAGCTGCCGGAAGGGGTGGAGATGGTGATGCCGGGCGACAACGTGAACATGGAAGTGGAGCTGATCGTGCCGGTGGCGCTGGAGCAGGGTTCGAAATTCGCCATTCGCGAAGGCGGTTTGACCGTCGGCGCGGGTGTGATTACCAAGATTCTGGACTAGGTGTAGCAAGATGGCAAAGCAACGAATTCGCATTCGTCTGAAGGCATACGACCACCGTGTTTTAGATCAATCCGCCAAGCGGATTGTTGAAACGGCTGAACGGAGCGGTGCGCAGGTAGTTGGACCGGTACCGCTGCCGACCCGCATTGAGCGCTTCACTGTTCGGCGTTCGACCTTCATAGATAAGGACTCCCACGAGCATTTTGAGGTGCGTACACACAACCGTTTGATTGATGTCCTTGACCCGGACTCAAAAACGATTGATATGCTGATGCGACTCAATTTGCCTGCTGGCGTGGATATCGAGATTAAGATTTAGTTATTCGGGGCGGAATTCGGGCAGGTTCTGCCTGCCCGAAAAATACCCCAAAAATGGCAGGATCAACTCTGGTCATTTTGAAAAAGTTCGATTATAATAGAGCGGTTTGGGCGTACAGGCTGAAAACAGCCAACGCTCACAAGGCCGGGTAAGAGTGTCTTTGTAGGCGCAGAACAAAAAACGAGCTGACGCAGCAAGGCACTGACTGCCAGGCGGACCGGGATGATGCAGCCAAGCCCAGGCTGACAGTCCTGAAAAAAACCTTTGAAAGATCAAGGAGAACAAAAGAGATGTTTAAAGGGCTGATCGGGAAGAAAATCGGCATGACCCAGATTTTCGATGATACAGGTGTGGCGGTACCCGTCACCATTATCGAAGCTGGGCCATGCTACGTTACCCAGATAAGACGGCCTGAAAATGACGGCTATTCTGCTGTCCAATTGGGTTATGGGGAAGTTAAGCCGAAGCGTTTAACCGGCGGAGAGCTGGGTCACTTGAAGCGCTCCGGTCTTAATTTGCCTCCATTGCGTTTTCTGCGCGAGTTTCGCGCCAAAAACCCTGACGTCAAGGAAGGGGAAACGGTAACCGTCGAGGCGTTCGCGGTAGGTGAGCGCGTGGACGTGGTTGGTACCAGCAAGGGAAAAGGTTTCCAGGGCGGTGTCAAGCGCTACGGATTCCGCGGTGGTCCGAAGACTCATGGTCAATCGGATCGTCACCGCGCGCCAGGTTCCCGCAGTTCCGGAACGACCCCCGGGCGTGTCTTCAAGGGTTCGCGTGGACCGGGTCATATGGGCAATGAACGTGTGACCGCGCAGCACTTGAAGGTTGTTCTGGTGGATGCCGAGCGTAACTTGATCGGCGTGTGTGGAGCGGTTCCGGGCCCGCGCGGCGGTTTGGTCATCATCAAAGAGGCGCGCAAGCAGTAAGATGCATCGCGACTTTACCTGGACTGACGGAGCGAAGGAACTATGTTAGTAGATGTTTTCAACATGGAGGGCCAAAAGGTCAAGCAGGTGGAATTGCCTGAGGCGATCTTTGCTGCCCCAATCAATGTGGATTTGATGCATCAGGCGTATGTACGCCAGATGGCGAATGCGCGGCTGGGAACTCATGATACCAAAACCCGCAATGAGGTGGCCGGTGGTGGTCGAAAACCATGGCGCCAAAAAGGTACTGGACGGGCGCGGCAGGGTTCCATTCGGGCAGCGCAATGGAAAGGCGGCGGACGTATTCACACTCCGCATCCGCATGCCTACACCCTTTCAATGCCCCGGAAGATGCGTCGGGCAGCCTTGCGTTCAGCGCTTTCGGTTAAAGCTGCTGAATCCTCGATTGTCCTGGTGGATGAACTGGCAGTGTCGGAACCGAAAACCCGCCTGATGGCAAAGGTTTTGAACACGCTGGTGGGAGATGCCAGCGCGCTGGTGGTGATCCCGCAAAAGGATTCCTACGAGAATGTGATCCTTTCGACGGTGAATCTTCCGGAAACTAAAATTTTAATGGCTTCTTATCTTAACATCCGTGACCTATTCAAGTTCGACAAGGTCGTTATGCCGCTGGCGGCGCTGGATGTGATCAAGAGCTATTTGGGATAGGTAGGAGGTTCAAATGACGACGATTTATGAAGTACTCCGCCGCCCGTTGGTGACCGAAAAGACCAATTATCAGGTCAATCGCTTGCACCAGTATGTGTTTGAAGTGGCTGAAAATGCCACCAAATCCATGGTGAAGGATGCGGTCGAGCAGATTTTTGACGTGAAGGTGTTGCGGGTCAATATCATCAATGTACCCGCCAAGCGCACCCGCCGGGCGCGCAGCCGACGCGTTGTGGTGCGTAACCCGGCTTACAAAAAAGCCGTTGTGACCCTGGCGCCCGAAGACAGAATTCCGATCTTTGAAGGGGTTGAATAATGGCGATTAAGATTTATAAACCGGTAACTCCCGGTCTGCGTGGCATGACCGGCTATAGTTTTGAGGAGATCACCCGGACTGTGCCGGAGCGTTCGCTGCTGGTGGTTCGCAAAAAACACTCCGGTCGCAACAATCAGGGACGGGTGACGGTTCGCCACCAGGGTGGCGGTAACCGCCGCTATATCCGTCTGGTGGACTTCAAACGGAACAAGTTGAATGTGCCTGCCAAAGTGGCAGCCATTGAGTATGATCCCAATCGTACCGCGCGCCTTGCGCTGCTGGTCTATGCGGATGGCGAAAAACGCTACATCATTTCCCCGGTGGGGTTGAAGGTTGGCGATACGGTTGTGGCGGGTCCGGGTGTGGATATCCGCCCAGGCAACAGCCTGCCCATCTCTAATATTCCGGTGGGTACGATGATTCACAATATCGAACTCTATCCGGGGCGAGGCGGACAGTTGGTGCGTTCGGCGGGCACTGCAGCACAGCTGCTTGCAAAGGAAGGTGATTTTGCCCAGATCCGCCTGCCTTCCGGTGAGGTGAGGCTGGTGCGTCAGGTGTGTTACGCAACCATTGGACAGGTTGGCAACCTTGACCACGGCAATATCAAACTGGGTAAAGCCGGGCGCAAGCGTCATATGGGGATCCGCCCTGCGGTGCGTGGAACCGCGATGTCGCCGCGCGATCATCCGCATGGTGGTGGTGAAGGTCGTCAGCCAGTGGGTATGCCCGGCCCGAAGAGTCCGTGGGGTAAACCCACTCGTGGTTACAAAACCCGCCGCAACAAGACGACGGATAAATACATTGTTCGCCGCCGCAGTGTGGCCAAACGCTAAGCGGTGTGGTTTGATGGATAGGTAACACCGAGAAAGAGGGACGAGATATGTCACGTTCATTGAAAAAGGGCCCGTTTGTAGCCCCAAAACTACTGAAAAAAATTGAAATGATGAATGCCCGCGGCGAAAAGAAAGTCATTCGTACCTGGAGCAGGGCAAGCGTCATCTTTCCCCAAATGGTGGGGCACACCGTTGCCGTCCATGATGGCCGCCGGCATGTACCGATTTACATCACCGAGAACATGGTGGGGCACCGGCTGGGTGAGTTTGCCCCTACCCGCCATTTTCGCGGGCATGTGGCGGAAAAATCCTCCAAGAGGTAAGTTGCAATGGCAAACGATATTCGAGCCAAGTTAAGTTATTGTCCGGTTTCCGCCCAGAAAGTGCGGCTGGTGATTGACCTGGTGCGCGGGCGCCCGGCAGTAGAAGCGCTGGATACGCTCAAGTTCGTCAACAAAGGCGCAGCGGCACCTGTCCGCAAACTGCTGGCTTCAGCGGTTGCCAACGCGGAAGAAAATTTTGGGATTGATCGCAACAACCTGTTTGTGTATCAAATTGTTGCGGATGAGGCCCCAACGCGCAAATGGCGTCGGTTTGGTGCGCGCGGTCGGTTCAAACCGATCCTCAAACGCGCTTCGCACGTAACCGTTGTTTTACGGGAGCGTGAATAAGATGATTTTCGTCCGGTTTGCCTGAACAGAAAGGGCATCCGGCAAGCAGAAACCAGGAGAAGTTATGGGTCGAAAAGTTCATCCAATTGGATTTCGTCTGGGCGTCCACCAACCGTGGGAAGGTCGCTGGTACGCTGATGGCAGTGAATACACTGAGCAGTTGCATCAGGACTTTGAAATTCGCAAAATGATCTTTGCGGATGCCGATCGGGCAGCGATTTCGAAGGTCGAAATTGAGCGTTTCCCCGGCAAGGTCAAGGTGATTGTTCATACGGCAAAACCCGGCATCCTGATTGGACGCAAAGGTGAAACCGTCAAGAAAATCCGCCAGGATCTGGAAGCCCTGACCAAGAAAAAGATTGATCTGGAAATCAAAGAGATCAAACTGCCTGATTGTGACGCCTATCTGGTTGCGCAGAACATTGCCAGTCAAATTGAACGGCGTGTGGCTTACCGCCGTGCGATGAAGCGTGCCTTGCAGCAAGCAATGCGCCAGGGCGCACAGGGAATCAAAATCGAGGTGGCTGGTCGTTTGAGTGGTGCTGAAATGGCGCGCAGCGTCTGGCTGCGTGAAGGACGAGTGCCTCTGCAAACCATTCGCGCGGATATTGACTTTGCCCGTGCGGAAGCGCTGACAACCTACGGACAGATTGGTGTCAAGGTTTGGATTTACAAGGGTGAAGTCCTGCCCAGTGAAGAGGAAAAAGCGGAAGTCACCGAGGGTGTCTATATCAGCGAGTAATCCTGCGCTGGGTTGAACCCAGACGGAATGAAGAGAGGTAAGCAATTATGTTGATGCCAAAACGTGTCAAATGGCGCAAGCAGCAACGTGGACGCATGAGGGGGAAAGCCCTGCGCGGAGCGGAACTGATCTACGGTGAGTTCGGCCTGCAGGCACTTGAACCCGGTTGGGTCACCGCCCGGCAAATTGAGGCTGCCCGTCGTGCTCTCGTGCGCTCGATGCGCCGCCGAGGAAAAGTGTGGATTCGGATTTTCCCCGATAAACCCTATACCCAGAAACCGCCGGAAACGCGTATGGGTAAAGGTAAAGGTGGGGTTGAGTACTGGGTGGCGGTTGTCCGCCCGGGAAGAATCATGTTCGAGCTGGGCGGTCTTCCCGCTGATGTAGCGGTGCAGGCTTTGCGTCAGGCTTCTTACAAGTTTGCGATCAAGACGAAGGTGGTTGCTCGTCATGAATCGGTGACAGGAGAAGTAGGATGAAAACCGAACAGATTCGCCTGATGTCCACTGAAGAATTGAAAGCCAAACTGGCGGATGCGCGTCAGGAACTGATGAATTTGCGCTTTCAAATTGTTACCGGTCAGCTTACGGATACCAGCCGGCTTAAGCAAACCCGCCGCTTGATTGCGCGCTATATGACCATTCTGCGCGAGCGGGAACTTTCTCAACAGCGGGAAGGTGGAAAATGAACACACGGCGACGTTTAACCGGTGTTGTTACCAGTAATAAAATGCAGAAAACTGTGGTCGTAAAAGTGACCCGCACCTACCAGCATCCGCTTTACAAAAAAGTGGTTCATGCTTCCATGAAGCTGAAAGCACACGACGAATTGGGATGTGAAATTGGAGATGAAGTGCTGGTAGTGGAAAGCAGACCGCTTTCGCGTGATAAACGCTGGGTGGTTCAGTCCATCCTCAAACGCCAGGGGCAGCCGATGCAGGAACTGCCCGCGGAGGAAGGAGCGTAAAGGATGATTCAGCACGAAACCCGATTAAAAGTTGCCGATAACACGGGCGCACGCGAGCTACTGGTCATCCATGTGATGGGTGGCTCAACCCGGCGCTATGGGCGTGTGGGTGATATTGTGGTTGCCACGGTGAAATCCGCTTCACCGCAGGGCTCGGTCAAGAAGAGCGATATTGTCAAAGCAGTGATTGTACGTTGTGCCAAAGAATGGCGCCGCGAAGATGGTTCAACCATCCGCTTTGATGATAATGCGGCGGTCATTCTGGATAACGATGGCCAGAACCCCAAAGGCACCCGTATTTTTGGCCCTGTGGCTCGCGAATTGCGTGAAAAAGGCTTTATGAAGATCGTTTCGCTTGCGCCGGAAGTGATCTAATGCAAGGAAACAGGAGCGAAGCCATGAAGATGAAGATACGTAAAGGGGATACGGTCGAAGTGATTAACGGCCGCTTTGAAGATAAAGGAAAACGCGGCGAAATCATTCGGGTGTTACCCAAGGAAAACCGGGTGGTGGTGCAGGGAGTCAACCTGCGCACCAAACATCAGCGTCAGGTGCAAACTCAGGGGCGCAACATTTCGCCCGGTAAAATCCGCTTTGAGGCACCGATTGATCTTTCCAACGTTATGCTGGTTTGCCCAAAGTGTGGCAAAGCCACGCGGGTAGGAATTTCCCGCGGCGAAGATGGCAAATCATTGCGGGTTTGCAAAAAATGCAATGCCGCCATAGACGAATAAGCCATCGGGGAGCGAGTCAATGAACATATTGAAGGAAAAATATCAAAACGAAGTGGTGCCGGCATTGATGAAGGAACTTGATCTTCACAATGTCATGCAGGTACCGCGTATTACCAAAGTGGTCGTCAACATTGGCCTGGGTGAAGCGCTGGATAATCCGAAAGCGCTGGAAGCCGCCAGCAGCGACCTGGCAAAAATTACCGGCCAGAAACCGGTGATCACCAAGGCGCGCAAGAGCATTGCGGCTTTCAAACTACGCGAAGGGCGCGCCATCGGCACAATGGTTACTTTGCGCGGGGAGCGGATGTGGTCATTCCTCGACCGTTTGATGAACATTGTGCTTCCTCGGGTGCGTGATTTTCGCGGTGTTTCGGCAGAGGCGTTTGATGGACGCGGAAATTACACGCTGGGTTTGCGGGAACAGATCATCTTCCCGGAAATCGAGTACGACAAGGTGGATAAGGTACGCGGAATGGAAATTACCATTGTAACTACAGCACCAACCGATGATCAGGCTGTCAAATTGCTGCAATTGCTTGGGATGCCTTTCAGGAAGGATTAGTATGGCAAAGAAATGTATGATGTATCGTGAACAACGCCGCAAGTACGCCGTTCAGGTGCGTAATCGTTGCAAACGTTGTGGACGCCCGCGAGGTTACCTGCGTCGTTTTGGGCTGTGCCGAATTTGCTTCCGGGAGCTCGCTCTTGAAGGGAAGATCCCCGGCGTAACCAAGTCATCCTGGTAGTTCCAGGCCGGAGGTAGGCATGAGTGTGAATGATCCAATTGCTGATATGTTAACCCGCATGCGCAACGCCATCATGAATGGTCAGGTGGTGGTCGCTATGCCAAGCACCAAACTCAAGGCAGAAATTGCCCGGGTATTGAAGGAAGAGGGTTTCATCGAATCGTATGAAGTTGTGAGCGGTGAAAAACCTCACGAGCAGACTCTGCGCATTCGTTTGAAGTACGTGGGCGAACGCCGCCAACGCCGTCCGGTCATTACCGGATTGGAGCGGGTGAGCCGTCCGGGCCGACGCATTTACACCCGTAAACAGGATATTCCCTGGGTGCTTTCTGGTTTGGGTGTTGCTATTCTCTCCACACCCAAGGGTGTGATGACCGGACAGCGCGCGCGCCAACTCAATGTTGGCGGTGAAATCCTGTGCAAGGTCTGGTAGGCCGGAAAGCGTAAAGGAGGTATATAGACGTGTCTCGTATTGGTCGCTTACCGGTGGTTGTTCCTGCAAATGTTCAGGTGACAGTGGATGGCTCTTCGGTGCACATCAAAGGCCCGAAGGGTGAATTGCAACGCGAATTTTCGCCGGTGATTTCCATTAAATTCGAGAATGGACAAATCGCCGTCAGCCGCTCATCTGAAGAGCCGCAAGTGCGGGCGCTGCATGGAATGACCCGAGCATTAATCCAGAATATGGTAACCGGAGTCAGCGAAGGGTTTACCAAGGTGCTGGAAATTGATGGTGTGGGTTACCGCGCCGAAATGGATGGCCAAAACCTGAAGCTGTTTGTGGGATATTCCCATCCGGTCATTGTTGAACCCCCGGCGGGTATCTCCTTTGATGTGGATACCAAAACACGCCAGATCAAAGTAATGGGATACAACCGGGAGTTGGTGGGGCAGGTTGCTGCCGATATCCGTAAAATTCGACCACCCGAACCCTATCATGGGAAAGGGATTCACTATCTTGGTGAAAAAATCCGCCGAAAAGCCGGCAAAGCCGGTAAAGGCAAGAAATAGGTGAGTGCTCATGGCTAAATTAAGTCGTTCTGAAGCGAGAATTCGCCGCCATCGCCGCGTGCGCAAGCACCTGAGCGGCACGCCGGATCGTCCGCGTCTGGCAGTTTTCCGCAGCCTGGCCGAAACCTATGCACAGGTGATTGATGATGAAGCCGGGCAAACGCTGGCAGCAGCATCCACCATTGATCACGAGTTACGGGGCAAGGTGGAAGGTAAAACCAAAACCGAACAGGCCCGGCTGGTGGGTGAACTGGTTGCCAAGCGCGCCAAAGAAAAGGGCATCACCCGTGTGGTGTTCGACCGGGGCGGTTTTCGTTACATCGGCCGGGTTAAGGCACTGGCCGAAGCTGCCCGTGAGTCTGGCCTGGAGTTCTAGGCTGAACCGAAAGCAATGAAAGAGGCCTGACTATGGAGATGATGGAATACTCAACTTACGAACAACAATACGACGAGCGGGTCATTGAAATTGCCCGCGTGGCAAAAGTTGTCAAAGGCGGCCGCCGCTTCCAGTTTCGGGTGACGGTGGTGGCTGGTGATAATCATGGGAATGTCGGTTTGGGCGTTGGTAAAGCCAATGCCGTGCCGGATGCCATGCGTAAAGCCACCGAACGGGCTCATAAAAACATGCGGCCTGTGCCCATGATCGGGACAACCATCCCGCATGAGGTCATCGGCAAAACATCCGGGGCAAAAGTGCTGCTCAAACCGGCTTCGGCAGGTACGGGCGTTATTGCTGCGGGTGGGGTGCGCGCAGTATTGGAAGCTGCCGGTATTCGGGATATTTTAACCAAATCAATGGGCAGCGCCAATGTGCTGAATGTGGTGAAAGCCACCTTTGATGCACTGAGCCAGCTGAAATCGCCCGAAGAGGAAGCGGCAAAACGCGGTAAACCCGCCAAGGATTTGCTGCCCTTCTGGGAACGGAGGAAGAATGGCTGAGAAAAAGCAATCTCCCAAGATGCTGCGCATCACCTGGGTGAAAAGCGCAATCGGTTATTCGGAGCAACATAAAGCGACCATTCGTGCGCTGGGTCTGCGCCGTCTTAACCAGACGGTGATTCATGAGGATACGCCGACCCTGCGAGGAATGCTGCGGAAAGTCAATCATCTTGTAAAAATCGAAGAGCAGGTAGAGCAATGAAATTGAATGATCTGAAGCCAAACGAAGGCGCCAGAAAAGACCGCAAACGCGTTGGGCGGGGTATTTCCGCCGGTAAAGGTAAAACCAGCGGCCGCGGTACCAAAGGCCAGGGCTCCCGCTCCGGTGAAGGCGGGCATCTGTACCGCCAGGGCGGTAACCTGCCGTTCTACCGCCGTCTGCCGTTCATGCGCGGTGAGGGCTTTACCCCTCCCGTGCAGGTTGAATACAACGAAGTCAACCTCAGTCAACTGGCAGCGAAGTTTGAAGCCAACATGGAAGTTACTCCACAAACGCTGGCGGAGAAGAATTTACTTCACAAGCCCAATAACCCGGTTGTCATTCTTGGCAATGGGGAATTGAATATTCCCCTGAAGGTGCGGGTGCAACGGGTGAGCAAAGGTGCACAGGCCAAAATCGAAGCCGCTGGCGGTTCTGTGGAAATCATCGCCTGAGAGGCTGGAGTTAAGGAGACCAACGCATGAAGCGGTCAGCATGGCGTTATTTATGGAAATCGGAAGATATTCGTAAGAAGCTTTTAATCACTTTGCTGCTGCTGGTGCTTTATCGGCTGGCAGCCAATATTCCCGTGCCGGGAATTGACCGCGAAGTGATTCGAGGCATCGTTCAGGCACCCGGAGCAGCGGGTACGCTGTTTGGCCTGCTGGATCTGCTTTCTGGTGGTACGATTTCACGGTTCTCCATTCTGGCAATGGGGGTTTATCCTTACATCACGGCGCAGATTATTTTGCAACTGCTGGTGCCAATCATTCCGGCGCTGGAGCGGAAGATGAAGGAAAACCCCCGCGAAGGTCAGAAATGGATGGAAAAATGGACGATTATTCTGACCGTGCCGATGGCATTGCTTTCGGCTATTGGTCAAATTAACATCTTCAACTCGCTTGCCGGACAAACGGGTCAAACGGTGTTGAGCTACACCTACGGTTTCACGGGAGCCTCTTTGCTGCCAACCCTGACGACCCTGATCAGCATGATGGCCGGCACGATGCTGGGTATCTGGCTGGGGCAGTTAATCTCCGAATATGGCATTCCCAAGCAGGGTCTTTCGCTCATCATCTTTTCCGGCATCGTGGCAGGCATTCCATCCAACCTGATCAGTCTATGGAGTGACCGTCAAAATGCATGGTGGCTGACTCTGCTGATTCTGGTTGTGCTGGTGCTGGTCATCTTTGCGATTGTCTTCGTGCAACAAGGACGCCGCAATGTGCCGGTGCTGTTCCCCGGACGGCGAGTGGGTAACCGCATGTCCATGCCGGTACGCAGCAATCTGCCGTTGATGATCAACATGGCCGGTATGATCCCGTTGATTTTTGCACAGTCTATCTTGCTCTTTCCGGCAATTGTGGCCAGTTACTTCATCAATTCCCAAACACCGTGGGTAGCCAGCCTTGCCAGCGGTATTTACAATACCTTCAGCGGGCAGGGAGCGTGGTATGCGGTGATGTACTTCTTGATGGTGGTGGCGTTCACCTTTTTCTATACGGATGTTCTCTTTGCTCAACAGAATTACGGTGAAACCCTCAAGCGGCAGGGCGCTCAAATTCCGGGTGTCCTGCGCGGGCCTGCCACCCAAAAGTACCTGACCAAGGTTCAACGGCGAATCACCCTGCCGGGAGCGTTTTTCCTCGGCTTTGTGGCAGTACTTCCCTACATCATGCATGCTTTCTTGCCGGCTTCGGCGCGCAATGCCGGTTTGTTCCTCATTTCGGCGGCCGGCTTGCTGATCGTGGTCGGTGTGGTGCGGGATACCTTCACCATCATCGAAACCGAGCTCAAGTTACACGGTTACGATGAAAATCTAATCAAGGGATAATCGGATGGGACGCTTTATCGTACTCCTCGGCCCTCCCGGCGCGGGAAAAGGCACACAGGCACAGGTTTTGGCAGAAAAAACCGGATTGGCGCACATCTCTTCCGGGGATATCTTCCGTGAAAACCTGAAGAATCAAACCGATTTAGGAAAACTGGCTCAGGTTTACATGAACCGCGGTGAGCTGGTGCCGGATGATGTCACCATTGCAATGATTCGCGAGCGGCTCAGCCGCCCCGACTGCGCCAATGGTGCCATTCTGGATGGTTTTCCGCGAACCCCAGCCCAAGCCGAGGCCTTGAGCGCCATGTTGGACGATCTGGACGGGAAAGTGGTGAGCGTCCCATACATTTCGGTGCCAGCCGAGGTGTTGATTGAACGCTTGAGCGGCCGCTGGACCTGCCGGACGTGCGGCAAGGTATATCACAGCGTGTACAACCCACCAAAAAAAGCCGGAATCTGTGATGATGACGGTGGGGAGTTGTACCAGCGCGAAGATGACCAGCCGGCAACGGTGGAGAAGCGGATCAAAGTTTACTTGGAACAAACCAGCCCGTTGATTGAACATTACCGGCGGGCTGGATTGCTGGTGGAAATTGATGGGACTTTACCGATTGAAGAGGTAACCCGTCAATTGATGGAAGCGATTGCCTAACAGGTGGTAGTACAATGACGTGGGAACGCCAGATCACGATTAAATCTCCTCAGGAATTGGAGATCATGCGCATAGCCGGGCAGATCAATGCCGAAGCCCTGCAAGCAGCGCGTGATGTCGCTCGCCCTGGTGTTTCTACGGCCGATCTGAATGCGGCTGCCGAAGAGGTTTTGAAGAAATACGGAGTTTATTCTCCATTTTTGAACTATCCTGGGCCGTATCCTTATCCTGCCAGCACGACCATCAGTGTCAACGAAGAACTGGTTCACGGCATTCCCAGTCCGCGTCGCAAATTGCGCGAAGGGGATATCGTTTCGGTGGACTGCGGCACGGTATATGAAGGTTTCGTAGCCGATTCGGCGATTACCTTTGCAATTGGTGAGGTTTCACCAGAGGTTCAAAAATTGCTGGAAGTCACCGAGGCGGTACTGTATGTCGGCATTGAAAAACTGGTAGCCGGAAACCGGGTTGGTGATGTTTCTGCGGCAATTCAGCAATATGTGGAAAGTCATGGTTTCCATGTTACCCGTGAATATACCGGTCATGGTGTTGGACGGCAAATGCACGAAGGACCCCAGGTGCCAAATTACGGCACGCCGGGGCGTGGCATGTTGTTGCGGGTGGGCATGACCATTGCTTTGGAACCGATGGTTCTGATTGGCTCACCGGCGACGCGGGTCCTGGATGATCAATGGACGGTAGTTTCGCGCAATGGATTGCCCACTGCTCATTTTGAGCACACGGTAGCGATCACAGAAAATGGTCCACGAATCCTGACTCTTTTGAAAGATGGCAGCAAACCTGGACGAAATGGTAGAAATCAGGTATAATTGAAACTTTGGCTGTTGAAGTAAGGAATGATGAGGAGTAATCAATCATGAGAGTTTCACCATCCATTCGCAAGCGATGCGCAAAGTGCAAGATTGTGCGGCGCAGCGGTAAGTTGTACGTCATTTGTGAAAACCCAAAGCATAAGCAGCGACAGGGGTAATGAGGCATGGCGAGAATTGAAGGTGTTGATCTACCACGCAACAAGCGCGTTGAAGTTGCACTGACCTATATTTATGGGATCGGCCCGACTCGGGCACGCAAGATCCTGGCGGATACAAAAGTCAATCCGGATACGCGGGTCAAAGACCTGAGTGAAACGGATGTAAACCTTTTGCGTGATTACATTGCCCAAAACTATAAAGTAGAAGGCGACCTGCGGCGCGAAGTGCAGATGAATATCAAGCGCCTGATCGAAATCGGGTGCTACCGCGGTCTGCGCCATCGCCGTAACCTGCCAGTTCGTGGGCAGCGAACGCGCACGAACGCCCGTACACGCAAAGGCCCCAAGAAGACTGTGGCGGGACGCGGCCGCCGCCGTGGAGCAACCAAGAAATAATCCGGTTATGGGAAGGGCTGATCTGGGGTACCTTCCCGCCCCCGCGGCTGGTCAGCCTGACCCTAACCGGTTATATCAAAACGCTGTACTCTGAAAGAAATCGAGGTTGATAGCGAGGAAATATGGCACAAAATGTACGATCAGCGCGCCGGTCAAGCGCTCCCCGAAAGGTGAAGCGCACGCTGTCCTCAGCGCAGGTTCATATTTATGCGTCGTTCAATAATACAATTGTGACGGTAACGGATCAGCAGGGCAATGCTGTCTGCTGGGCAAGCGCCGGTTCAGCCGGGTTCAAGGGCTCCCGCAAGAGCACCCCGTTTGCCGCTCGTTTGGCTGCCGAACAGGCTCTCAAAGCGGCTCAGGCAATGGGTGTGCAGGAAGTGGATATCGTAGTCAAAGGACCCGGACCGGGCCGCGAATCGGCGATTCGGGCTGTGCAAGGGATGGGCATCAAGGTGCGCTCCATTGCGGACGTTACACCGGTGCCGCATAACGGCTGCCGGCCTCCCAAGAAACGCCGCGTCTAATTTATACGAGAGAGGGAAGTTATGGCGAGATACATTGGTCCGGTTTGTAAACTATGCCGGCGAGAAGGATTTAAAATGTTTTTGAAGGGTGAGCGCTGCTTTACCCCCAAGTGCGCGTTTGAACGGCGCGGCTTTGCCCCCGGTGAACACGGACGGGCAAATGCCGGTCGGGGCGGCAGTGAGCGGATGTCGGATTATGCCCGGCAGCTGCGCGCCAAGCAGCAAGCCCGCCGCACCTATGGAATTCTGGAACGGCAGTTCCGCCGCTATTTCAATGTTGCCTTGAAAAAACGTGGTCTGACCGGTTTGAACCTGCTGCAAACCCTTGAATTGCGTTTGGACAATGTGGTCTTTCGCATGGGGTTTGCTGAAAACCGCGCGCAGGCTCGCCAGATGGTGACGCATGGCCATTTTCTGGTCAATGGTCGCCGCACGGATGTACCTTCCATGCTGCTCAAACCCGGTGACAAAATTGAAGTGCGTGAAGGTTCCCGAACAAAACCGTTCTTCAAGGAATTACCGGATTATGCGGAAAAGCGCAATTGCGCAATGTGGCTGGAACGGGATGTGCGTAACTTGAGTGGGCGGGTTTTGCGCCTGCCCGAACGGGCTGAAATTGATGGCAATCTCAACGAACAGTTGATCGTTGAGTACTACTCGAGGTAATGCCATTGTCCTGTTTGGCTGATTTTTGTAGCTGTGCATCGGAAAGGGGTGAACCTTGTCTGTAATAACCAATATGGTCAAACCGAAAATCGAGCGTGAACATGAGGCTCGAAATTATGGGAAGTTCGTTATCAGCCCGCTGGAACGCGGCTACGGCGTCACCCTTGGCAATGCACTTCGGCGGGTACTGCTGTCGTCGTTGGAAGGGGCAGCGGTAACTTCAATCCGGATTTCGGATGTGTTGCATGAGTTCAGCGACATCCCCGGCGTTCGCGAAGATGTGATTCAGGTCATGCTGCAGATCAAGCAGCTGCGGTTGGTGCTGCACGACGTGGAAAGTTCCCATCTTCATCTGGATGTGCGTGGGGCAGGTACGGTAACTGCTGCGGATATTCAGGTGCCGGCGGAGGTTGAGATTGTCAATCCAGACCTGTATCTTTTTACAGTGGATGACAGCCGAACCCGTCTGGAAATTGACATGACTGTGGAACGCGGGCGAGGCTACTCGCCGGCGGGTGACCGCAGTGGACGGCTGCCGATTGGGGAACTGCCGGTGGATGCCATTTTCAGCCCAGTACGGCGCGTGAACTTCAATGTGGCTGCTGCCCGGGTAGGACAGAATACCAACTACGAGCGGTTGATTCTGGAAATCTGGACGGACGGTACGATATCTCCGGAGAGCGCGCTGGGAACAGCATCCAAGATTTTGATTGACCATCTGCGGCTGATTTCTGGCATCAGTGAAGAAGTGTTTGCGGCAGTTCCGGAACGCGAAATAAGCGGCAGCCGTTTGACGAGTGAAGCCGCTGAAACCCCCATCGAAAATCTGGACCTCTCGGTGCGGGTGTTCAACTCGCTCAAACGAACCGGCATCACCACCGTGGGTGATGTGCTGGAACTGCTCGAAAAAGGCAGCGAAGCGGTCATGTCCATCCGAAACTTTGGAGAAAAAAGTCTGGATGAATTACGCCAGAAGATGCGGGAAAAAGGGTTCCTGCCAAACGATAACGAGACGGAGTAAGGAATTATGCGCCATAAAGTTGCTGGTTTTAAACTGGGACGGTCAAAGGATCAGCGCAAGGGATTGCGCCGAACTTTGATCAAACAGTTCTTTACTCACGAACGGATGAAAACCACCCGTGCCAAAGCGCTGGCAGTTCGCGGCGAAGCCGAGCGAATGATTACGATTGCGAGGCGAAGCGCCAACGGCAGTGACCTCGAAAAGGTCAATGCCCGCCGACTGGTTGCGGCACGCCTGGGTGACCCGATTGTGGTGAAGAAATTATTTGATGAAATTGCGCCGCGGTACGCCAATCGCAATGGCGGTTATACGCGGATGTTCAAGCTGGGACCGCGGCAGGGTGATGCTGCCGAGATGGTTCTGCTTGAGCTGGTTGAGGATTAAGAACCCGCCGGTCTCATTTCCGGTTCGGGATGGCACGTTACCAGATTATCATCGCCTACGACGGCACACACTTCCAGGGCTTTCAACGGCAGGGAAGCAGCCGGACGGTACAGGCAGAAGTTGAGGCAGCGCTGCGTTCGCTGGGATGGCAGGATGAAAGTATCCTGTACGCCGGGCGCACCGATAGTGGAGTGCATGCCATGGGTCAGGTGATTGCATTTGATCTGAACTGGCACCATACTCCACAGCAATTGTTGAAAGCGCTGAATGCCTCGCTTCCTGAGGATGTGGCAGCACGCAGCGTGCAGGTTGTGCGTAATGATTTTCATCCGCGCTACCATGCGCTCGCCCGCCAGTATCTTTACCGCCTGTACTGCGAGGAGGAACGTGATCCGTTGCGGGAACGCTACATGTGGCGGGTTTGGCCCGAAGTGCAGGCAGAATTGCTGCATCAGGCCGCCAACCGGCTGCTCGGTGAACATGATTTTGCGGCGTTTGGATCACCTCTACGACCAGGAGGCAGCACCATCCGCCGGGTTTACCGGGCAGAATGGCAGCAAACCGCAAAGAAAGAATGGACTTTTCGGATCACGGCGAATGCTTTTCTCTATCGAATGGTGCGCAGGCTGGTGTTTTTGCAAGTCCGGGTTGGGCAGCAACAATTATCCTTAGAACAGTTTGAGGCTGCTCTCCAAATCCCACAGCCCCTTTTACCCGGGTTGGCAAAACCAAATGGTCTGTATCTGGAATGGGTGCAGTACGAGGAGAATGATTTGAAATCTGAAGGGTTAATCAAAACCTTATCTGTCAGTGGAGAAGAGGACTGTGGATAAGACTTACGTCATAAAAGGAACACCTGAATCAAAGTGGGTATTGGTGGATGCCAGAGGTCAAAATTTGGGGCGGCTGGCAACCCAAATTGCCCGCTACCTGCTCGGTAAGCATAAACCCACCTTCACCCCGGGCGTAGCCATGGGTGATTATGTGGTGGTGATCAATGCGCAGCAACTGGATATTGCCGACAAGCGGTTGGATACCAAGTTCTACTACAAGCATTCCAACTACCCTGGTGGATTGAAAGTTGTGGGTATGCGGGATCAATTGAACCGCCATCCTGACCGGGTTATCCGAGCTGCGGTGTGGGGCATGCTGCCACATAACAAACTGGGTCGCAAGTTGATCAAGCGTTTGAAAATTTATGCTGGCAGCGAACATCCGCACGAAGCGCAAAAGCCAGAGCCTGTTGCATAAAGGAGTGGGCAAGATATGTCTGTTCAGTATTACGAAGGTGTTGGGCGTCGCAAAGAAGCTACGGCGCGCGTGCGCATCATGAGCGGGACGGGAAAATTTACCGTCAATCAGAAATCCATCGAGGAATATTTCACCCGCATTGGCGACGTGGAAGCCATCCTCAAGCCTTTTGAGGCAACCCAACAGGAACGTTCGACGTTTGATGTGACGGTTGTGGTCAATGGTGGTGGTGTAACCGGTCAAACCGATGCGGTTCAATTGGGACTGGCGCGTGCGCTGGCAAAGATGAACGCGGACTTTATTCATGAATTGCGCAAGTACGGTTTGCTTACCCGTGATCCGCGTATCAAAGAACGCAAGAAACCGGGTCTCAAACGCGCTCGCAAGGCACCGACCTACACCAAACGCTAAAAATCCAGCTCGTTTTCACTCACCGACCCGACCGGGAAGGTGGGATCCATGCGCAGGGCAGATTTCCTCTACCGGTTTTCCTGAAGCCGGTAGAGGGCTGCTCTGCAATGTTTTCCAATCCATTGCTTCTGGCAAGGAGCCGCCTGTATGCATACACCACAAAGTCAAACCGGCATTGTGATTTTGGGTTTAGGTCCCGGTGAAGATTACCACCTGACCCGTGAAGCCTGGCAGTGGTTGAGCCAGATTGATCGGGTTTATCTGCGCACCAGCCATCATCCCCTTGTTCAAAACTTACCCGAAGGTCTGGAGATTCTCTCCTTCGATCATTTGTACGAAACCAAAGACACTTTTGAGGCAGTGTACGAGGCAATTGTGGAGGAAATTATCGCTCTGGGCAGACAGCCTCAGGGAGTGACCTATGCTGTGCCGGGACACCCGTTCGTCGCGGAAGCTACTGTGCCGGAGATCACCCGCCGCGCTGCTCAACAGGGTATTCCCGTACGGATTATCGAAGGAATGTCATTTCTGGAACCGGTCTTCAGTGCGCTGCAGATGGATCCCTTCCCGAGATTGGCGTTGCTGGATGCTTTAGAAATCGGACGGCTGCATACCCCCGGCTATGCGCCTGATATGCCGGCGTTGATTACCCAAATTTATAATCAGATGACGGCCTCATCGGTGAAACTGGCATTGAATGCGGTCTATCCGGATGAATTCCGGGTCAGGCTGGTTCATGCGGCGGGCACCCGCCATCAAATTGTGGAAGATTTGATGTTGTACGAAATTGATCGCAGCCCTCATTTAGGACTGATGACCGTCTTGTTCGTGCCTGCGCTGGGGGCGGATACATCGCTTGAGGCATTTCAGGAGGTGGTTGCCCGCCTGCGTGCGCCGGATGGTTGCCCGTGGGATCGTGAGCAAACCCACCTGACCCTGCGAAAATATTTGTTGGAAGAATCCTATGAAGCCATAGAAGCGCTGGATAACGAGGACAGCGAGGCGTTGCGAGAGGAATTGGGGGATCTCTTGCTGCAAATTGTTCTTCATGCCCAAATTGCTGCTGAGGATGGTGAATTTACCCTTGCAGAGGTGATTCAGGGTATCCACCGAAAAATTGTCCGCCGTCATCCGCACGTTTTCGGAAAGGTTTTGGTCAGCGGTGTGGAAGGTGTGCTGCGAAACTGGCAGAAATTGAAAGATGAAGAGCGGGCTTTGAACGGGCAGGATCATCCAAAGAGTATATTGGAAGGCGTGCCGTTGAATTTGCCGGCCCTTTCACAGGCTCAGGAAATTCAAAGCCGGGCTGCAAGGGTTGGATTTGATTGGAGTGAAATCCAGCCCGTGTTACAAAAGGTGTTTGAAGAGATCAACGAGGTGCAAACGGCAGACGATGCAACGGAAAGGGAAAAGGAAATCGGCGATTTGCTGTTTGCGGTGGTTAATCTGGCGCGCTGGTATAAGGTGGATGCCGAGAGCGCATTACGGACAGCCAACCGTCGTTTTCGCCAGCGATTTGCTCATATTGAAGAACGTGCCCGTCAGGCTGGCCGGGAACTTACATCCATGAGTCTTGAAGAAATGGACCGTTGGTGGGATGAGGCGAAACGAAAGGGTTGATTATTTTTTGCGCAACTCCGGTGAATCAAACCATAAACCACTGATCAGGTGGGGTTCTTCACGATTGAACACAATGCGCATCGTGACCAGATTGTCCTTTTCGTACTTCAGACGGTAAATGACAATGGTGTATTTTTCATCTTGCAGCACCTGACTGATTTCGTGGGACTGATATTCACCGAGTTTGTCTGTGAGTGTGGTAAGCAGTTTTTCAAAGGCGGCCTCATCCATGCCCTTTTTCATGGTGGTGTCAAAATCCTTTGAAAAGGTCGGATAATCGCGGGTGATCAGTCCGTTGATCAGGTTTTCGCCCATCGGAGCGGCATATTCAAGCACGGCTTCACGTTCCGCGCCTTCCAGGGTAATGGTCTGATTTTGCGGGGCGAGAAGACTGCATGCCGCGAGGATCACAGACAATAGTGATACCCAAATGAGAGAGCTAATTAAAGTTTGACGGGGTTTCATCCTTACTTCCTCCTATATAGGTTCAAAGCGGGCGGTGAAGTGTCGCAGCAACGGAGGGGCGTACACAATTCGGTAGCCGCGCAATTGCTCACTTTTTTCGGACAGCGATTTCAAGGTGTCAACAATGTAATCGAAATGGCTGCGGGTATAGGTACGGCGGGGAATGGCGAGACGAACCAACTCTAATTTTGGATAAATCATTTCTCCGCTGTCGGGGTCGGGGTAAGCAAACATGACCGAACCGATTTCGACACCGCGAATGCCCCCTTCCAGATAGAGCGCGGCAGCCAACGCCTGACCGGGGTATTCAGCATGGGGGATGTGAGGAAGAAACCTTCCCGCATCCAGATAGATGGCATGTCCCCCGGCTGGTTCAATGATGGGGATACCGGCGGTTTTTAACTGGTCGGCAAAGTAGGCGGTTTGCCCAATGCGATATGCCAGATAAGTTTCATCCAAACCTTCCATGAGTCCAACTGCCATAGCATCCAAGTCGCGCCCGGCAAGACCGCCGTAAGTTACAAAACCCTCGCGTAAGATCAACTCATTGCAGATTCGCTGAAAGAGATCATCATCCCGTACAGCCAGAAAGCCGCCAATGTTGACCAGAGCATCCTTTTTGGCGGACATCCATGCGCCATCGGCGAGCGAAAAAATCTCCCGGGCAATTTCCAGTGTCGAGAGGTGGGCGCAGCCGGGTTCGCGCTGCTGGATGAAATAGGCATTCTCGGCGAATCGACAGGCATCTATGAAGAAGGGAATGCCGTATTGATGATAGACCTGAGCAACCTGACGAATGTTTTCCAGTGATACCGGCTGCCCGCCGCCGGCGTTGTTGGTAATGGTAATGCTGCCAAAGGGGATATTTTGTGCGCCGACCCGCTCGATAAACGCGCTCAATTTATGAACATCCATGTTGCCTTTGAAGGGATGGGGGTTGGTGGGGTCAAAGGCTTCGTCAATGACCAGATTGGTTGGCCGGCCACCACGAGCGCGGATATTGCCGTCGGTGGTATCAAAGTGCATGTTGGAGGGCACATACATGCCAGGCCTGACCAGTAACTGGGTGAGAATATTTTCGGCAGCCCGCCCCTGATGGGTAGGAACAAAGTGTTCAAAGCCAAAGATTTTTTGCATGACTTCAGCAAGGCGATAATAAGAACGTGCGCCAGCGTAGGATTCATCTCCGGTCATCATAGCGGCCCATTGCGCCTGACTCATCGTACCCGTGCCGGAATCGGTTAACAGGTCAATAAAAACATCCTCGGCGCGAAGATTGAAGAGGTTGTAGCCGGCAGTCTGCATTGCGTTTTGACGTTCCTGAGGTGAGATGAGCTGGATGGGCTCAACCATTTTGATGCGAAATGGTTCGACCGGATAAGGTTTCATCAAAGAGGTACCTCCACGGATAAAATGGGAATCGGAAATTGGGAAATGGTAATGGTGAGTTTATCACAAAAAACGGCAGTGGATGAGGAATAGGCAGATGATTGCTTTGATAAGTTATAACCATTAACCAAAATAATGTTTGGAATTATTGTGTTTTAGTTCAATAAATAAAAATATTTGTAAATATTATTGATTTTTCTATTGACAAATAATTAAAGTTTGTTATGATTACATCAGACCAGTTCAACGGAGCGTCTGTCATGGCAATACGTACAATTCCTTGTGATACTACCCCAACCCTTCGCCTTCAGGCGGAAGATCATTTGTCGGTGAGCGGCTGGGATCAGCCCCAAATTCAGATTCGCGTTCAGGACGAAGCCAGTTTACATGTTCGGAATGAGAATGGAGGTTGGTGGATTCGCTGTGAAGAGGATACGGTCATTCAGGTACCGCTGGATTCGGTCATCCAGGTGGATTATGTTCACGGCTCGATGTCTGCTGTTAACTTGAAAGGCGCACTTAAGATCGAAAATGTGGGTGGTCATCTCACATTGCGGGATGTTGGGAATGTGCGTTGTGGAAATGTGGGCGGCCATTTGAAAGTATTCAAGATTAACGGCGATTTAGTGGTTACCAACATTGGCGGAAACCTGAAGGGTGGCGAAATAAACGGAACTTTAAAGGCGGAAAATACAGGGGGTTCAATCAAACTTTTGGATATTCGCCGCGCAGAAACTTTACGAGCGGGGGGAAACATCAAGGTAAAATTGCTCGAATTGTCAAGTGACCTGCAGGCATCTGCCGGAGGCAGTATCAAGTTGTGGCTGCCCATCAACAGCAGCTATCAGCTGGATGCCAGCAGCGGCGGCGAACGGATTGTCTTTCAAGAGGGAGGGCAGGCAGTTCGGCAGGTTGCTCACCGTTACCAGGGAATTATCGGTGGGGGTGGTGTAAGGCTTAGACTTGCTGCGGGCGGTTCAATTGCCATTCTGGAGGGGGATTGGGAAGAAGAAAGTGTCGAAGAGGAGATTGGCTTGCGGTTGGAAGGATTAGGAGATCAAATTGCCCGGCGGGTTCAGGAAAAAATGCAGCGAGCGGAAGAACGCTCGCGGATGGCTCAGGAACGTGTTGAACGGGCTGCCAGTCGCAGGACAGGGCGGGGCGAGTTTTTGAACATTGGAGGAATGAATTTCAATTTTGAAAGTCAGCCGGTTACCCCGCGCAAACAGGCGACTGAGGAAGAACGTTTAATCATTTTGAATTTATTGCGGGAAAAGAAAATTACCGCCGAAGAAGCCAATCGCTTGTTGGATGCGCTTGAAGGCAGATTTTCGGATCGGTGAACTTTTTGCATCAGCCGGTAACGATTGGCAACAAGTCTAAAATCCATTGGAGGCTCTGAATGAGCGAAGAACGTTTGGAGTTGCTGCGAAAAATTGAAGCAGGTGAACTTTCACCGGAAGAAGGATTGCGGTTGATCAACGCTCTCGAAAATGGTGCAGTTAATCAGCCGCAAATTGCTTTTGAGGAAACTAATGAGGATGGCGAACCAACCGAAAAAGTGCAAAAAGTGGCTGTAATCGAAACTGCGGGCGAAAGAAGTACCCCGCCCGATTTCCAGCGCTGGCGCAGACTTTCGTGGATCGTGTTTGGTTTGATGGTGTTATTAACCGGCTTGTCGGCGGTTTGGATGATTATGGGATGGATGGCACGTCCATGGGGATGGGGTTTTTGGTTATCCTGGTTTCCCTTCTTGATCGGTGTTGTGGGGATGTGGCTTTCTTACAATTCCCCATGGCTGCATATCCGTATCCGCCAGAGGAAAGGAACAAAACCTGAAAGAATATCCTTGAGCTTTCCTTTGCCAGTTCATGCAGTGGTCTGGTTTATGCGCACATTTGGCAGATGGATGCCGCCTGCAGTAAAAGAGCAAAATCTGGCCGATATGCTCAGCGATGTGGTCAAGAATTTATCCGCGAATGAGCCCATTCACATTCAGGTCAATGATGAAGAGGATGGCGAAGAGGTGGAGGTGTTTATCGGATGAAAAGGCGGATAACCCCATTTGTCCTGCTGGCAGTATCGCTGGTTGTCCTGCTGGTAAGTTTTCTGCCTGCCCCTTTAATGAATACGCAGTTTGGTTTAGATGCAGCGGTGATTAACCCCCAAAATTCGGATCAGACGAAATCGTTTATTGATTTTCAAATTTCGTATCCGCGCTGGGTGAGGTTGGATGAAACGGGATCCGTTAAATTGAGGATAAATATGAATGGGGCTGATTCGGGCGATCTGCAAGGGTGGCAGGCACGCCTGGAGATGAACGGTGTGGTCATCTCTCCGCATGGCGAATCGCGTCAACGAATCGCCCCTGGGAAAGAGACCTTGTTTCGCTGGAACATAAAACCCTATAAATCCAAAGCGGGCAGGGGTACATTGTGGGTTTATTCGGTGCGTGACAATGGACAAAGTCAAGGCGAGGTCAGTTTGATTCTGGCTCATCCTTTTGAAATCCGGATTTGGAATTGGATGGGAGAGGCAGGCTGGATGGCTTTGCGAGTCATTGCGGCAGCTGGGGTCTTGGCTGGGTTGATCTGGTTGTGGGTGAATCGCGAATAGAAGCCCACAGGGGGAACAATCCACCGCAAGTAACCGAACCCGGCAGGAGAATATTTAAACGACCGGTTTCGCTTTACAAGCAGGAACTAACTTGATAAAATGGATGTATTGGGTGGGGATGGGAAAGATTACCACGAATCCCTGGATCTTTAAACCTCGCAGGAGCCTGTATGCTGGGAAACTGGTTGTACATCGGAATTTTTGCGCTGGTAGCCCTGATGATGCCAGCCATAACAATTCTCATCGCTGGAATTCTTGCACCAAAAAGACCAGATCCAATTAAAAATTCAACCTATGAGTGCGGGGTTGAAACGGTAGGCCCAAACTGGACACAAATTAAAATTCAATATTATGTCTTTGCCCTTGTATTTTTAATTTTTGATGTCGAGGCAATCCTGCTCTTCCCTTGGGCACTGGCATATCAGTTTTTGCCCCTGTATGCCATTTTAGAAGGGGTGTTGTTCTTGCTGATTCTGGTGGCGGGATTTTTGTACATCTGGCGAAAAGGGGCACTGGAATGGTTTTAAAACCTTCTTTTGCGGGATAACACAATGGATTTTCTGCGTGATCCAATTGGCTTTGTGATTCAATGGTATGTTTTCTGGCTGGGTGGATTGGGGCTGCCCGCTGTGTGGGTGGAATTGATCGCCCAACTGACCGGTGCGCTGGTGCTGGCTACCGGCGCAATGTTGTTTGTGGTCTTTTTAATCTGGTACGAACGAAAATTGATTGGCCGAATTCAGGACCGGTTTGGACCGAACCGCGTAGGACCGTGGGGAATTTTCCAACCCGTTGCAGATATGCTCAAAATCTTTACCAAAGAGTACATCACCCCCATCGGTGCGGACAAAATCACCTATAACCTTGCCCCAATTCTGGCGGTAGCGGCGGTTTTGTTGTTGTGGAGTGTGCTGCCGCTTTCGGTTACGGTTGTGGGAGCTGATCTGAATGTTGGTTTGTTGTTTTTGATTGCGGTCGGCGGATTGGGGGAGATGAGTTACATTCTCGCTGGCTGGGGTTCGAATAATAAATATGCCCTTTTGGGCGCCTTTCGTCTGGTGGCACAACTGATTTCTTACGAAGTGCCGCTGGTGCTTTCGGCACTGGTGCCGGTGATGCTGGCAGGCACTTTGAGCGTTACCGGAATTGTGCAGGCGCAGGAAGATGTTTGGTTCATTGTGGCGGCGCCAGCTGCTGCGTTGATTTTCTTCATCGCCTCCCTTGCCGAAATTGGACGCTCACCTTTTGATTTAATTGAGGCCGAATCCGAGCTGGTGGCGGGTTACAACATTGAATATTCGGGTTTGAAATTCGGTATGTTTTTTGTGGCGGAGTTTTTACATGCTTTTACGGTGTCTTTAATTTTTGCAACCGTATTTCTCGGTGGCTGGCGCGGACCAGGGGCGGAACAGATTCCCATTTTGGGGTTTGTTTATCTTATGTTGAAAACTTTTGTGGTCTATTTTGTGACTATCCTCTTCAGGGGTACTTTGCCGCGTTTTCGGATTGATCAAATGATGAATCTAAATTGGAAAGTCCTGACACCTCTTTCGCTTGCCTTGATTATGGCGATGGCGGTGGTAGGCGGGTTGACGCGCGGCTTGCCCCTCTTTTGGCAGGTCCTGGCATATCTGCTGGTTAACCTGTTGCTGCTGGCTGTTACCGATCAATTGATGCGTATCAACCAGCGCAAGAGGGCAAGGTTTAACCTTGCAATGGAAATGGGACGAGGAATTTTGACCACATCCACCAAACACGGGACAGGAGAATGAACGGTCTTCAAGTTGTATTTTTGCTTGCGGCGTTGGTTTCATTGTTTTCAGCCGTCATGGTTGTTTCTGCCCGCCGAATGATGCACGCTGCTTTATGGCTGGTGTTGACCTTGATGGGAGTTGCGGTCATTTTTGTGACCTTGCAGTCTTCCTTTTTTGCCGTGGTGCAAATTCTGGTCTATGTCGGCGCCATCGCAATTTTGATTATCTTTTCAGTGATGTTAACCCGGCGGGTTATGGAAGATCATGGCGATCAGATACTTCCCGGCTGGCGGGCGGCAGCGTTGGTTGCTGTGCTGGTTTTTGCAGTTTTGGTGGGTTTTCTGGCACTCTGGCAGGGTTTTACAACCCTGCTGGTGGAGTTGCCATCGGATTCCGATAATTTGCTGGAATTAGGCAAAGCGCTGGTCTCTCCGCAGGGCTATGTTCTGCCTTTTGAACTGGCTTCAGTGCTGCTGGTAGCGGCGTTGATTGGGGCAACTACCATTGCAGTGGACCGAAAGGAGGAGCAGAGCAGATGATTCCAATTGCATGGTATCTGATTTTTTCGGCAGCCTTGTTTTGTATCGGCTTGTTTGGCGCATTGGCGCGTAAAAACGCGGTTGCCATTTTGATGGGTATTGAACTGATGCTCAACGCGGTCAACGTTAATCTGATTGCCTTCTGGCATTATTACGCCCAAATCCACAGCAGGCCGTATGTGCATGGTTTAGCATTCACCACAATGGTGTTTGTGGTGGCCGCAGCTGAGGTGGCCGTGGGGCTGGCGCTGGTCATTTCTGCTTACCGCCGGCGTCAGACACCTGTGGTGGATGAATTGACTTTACTCAAAGGCTGAGCGCAGGAGGCTGAGACTGCATGACTGTTGAAACGCTGGTTGTATTCATTCCGCTAATGCCTCTGCTGGCTTTTTTTGCGATTGTCCTCTTCACCCACCGCAATAATGCGGTGAGCCACTGGCTGGCATTGATCGGGGCGGGTCTGGCGTGGCTGTTGAGCATGGTGGTTTTTGGACGTGCGATTCAAACCGAAGATCTCAGCCAGCACCCATTTGCAGCGGCAATTCAGTGGTTGCCAACCGGCTCAACCGGTTTAGAAATCGGCATTCAAATAGACCCGCTCAGCGCGGTTACGCTGTTCTTTGTTGCCTGGACGGTGCTGATGATCTTCATTTACAGCATCGGCTATCACAACTTCGGACAGCCCAAAGGTGAACATGACCGTCCTGGCTTGCCGCCCCATGGAGCCGAGATCCAAGATGCCCATGGTCATAAGCATCGTGTCCCTTCAATCGAACCGATGTACGCGCGCTTTTTCGCTCTGATCAGCCTGTTTGCGTTTGCCATGTTTCTGCTGGTGGTCACGGATAACCTGCTGACTCTGTATGTTGGCTGGGAGATCATGGGGCTGTGTTCTTATCTGTTGATTGGCTTCTGGTATGGGAAGGAGTCAGCGCGCAATGCGATGATTAAAGCCTTTTTGACAACCCGGGTTGGGGATGTATTCATGCTGCTGGGTCTGGCGGCGCTCTACTCTCTGACCGGCACGCTTAACTATCAGGCCATTCTCAATAATCCAGTGGTTTTGAAGGGATTAGCCAGTGCAAACTCGCCGCTGGCGGGTATCTCGTGGGCTGGTTTGATTGGCATTTTGTTATTCATTGGAACGATTGGAAAATCCGCACAATTTCCGTTGCACATCTGGTTGCCGGATGCGATGGAAGGCCCGACACCAGTTTCGGCGATGATTCATGCGGCAACGATGGTTTCTGCGGGTGTTTATCTGGTTATTCGCTTCTTTCCTCTACTTTCAACCGGTTGGGATGGTCACCATCTGACCCTGCCGATGCTGCTGATGGGCGGGATTGGCGCATTCACCGCCCTGTTTGCCGCTACGATTGCGCTGGCGCAAAACGATATTAAACGCGTGCTGGCTTATTCCACGATTTCTCAATTGGGTTACATGATCGCTGCGCTGGGGGTTGGCGCGTATGTGGCTGCCGCATTTCATCTGATTACCCATGCTTTTTTCAAAGCCCTGTTATTCCTTGGATCAGGCTCGGTCATCCATGGGATGGAGCATGGGGTGCTGCACACCGGCGAAAAAATTGACCCACAAAATATGTTGTTTATGGGGGGACTGCGGCACAAGATGCCGATTACGTTTTGGACATTTCTGGCGGGCGGATTGGCGCTTTCCGGCTTCCCTTTGATTACGGCTGGTTTCTGGTCGAAAGATGAGATTTTGTCCGGCGCCTATGCCAGTGGACAACTGTTGATCTTTTGGGTGTTGGCTTTAGCCGCCCTTTTGACGGCATTTTATACGATGCGCCAGATAACCTTAACGTTTTTAGGCAAACCGCGCAGTCAATCCGCCGAACATGCCCAAGAATCGCGTCCGGTAATGACCGCTCCGCTGGTGGTTTTATCCTTTTTTGCGATCACAGCCGGCTGGGTGGGGATACCCCAGTACTTCCCCCTGATTGGCGGCATATTGCCAAACTGGTTTGAGGAATTTGTGGGGAGTATGTTGCTTTCCCCTGCTGAGAAGGCTCACCACAGTCTGCTGCCTTTGATTACTTCGCTGGTGGTTGCTTTAGGCGGTTTATTGTTGGGCTGGCTGGCCTATCGCAAGGTTTTCCAACCCTTTGATCCGCTGGAAAAGCCTTTGGGAGGGGTGTATACATTGCTTCGAAACAAGTATTATGTGGATGAAATCTACCAATGGGCATTTATCCGCCCGGCGCGCTGGCTGGCAGAAACGCTGACGGATCGCTGGTTGGATCGGACGATCATAGACGGCATTCTGCATTCGCTGGGCAATTTTGGGATGTGGTTGGGAAAAACACTGCGACAGTGGATTGACTTACCCGTTATAAACGGTGCGGGTGATTTAACGGCAAGCGGAACGCGCAATATCGGTACATACTTGCGCTCGCTGCAATCCGGCAGAGTACAGTTGTATGCCACAGTCGGCCTGGGGTTGGTGGCGGCAGTTGCCATCCTGATTTACTTCCTTTGGGTGATCGGCTGATTGGGAGGATGGAAAGGATGGAACCGGTTACCAATCATTTACTGAGCCTGATCTTGTTCACCCCAACCGCTGCGGCAGTGTTCATGTTGCTGCTGCCAAAGGAAAAAATTTCCTTGCTGCGGAATTTTGCCCTTGCCGCCTCGCTCATTCCGTTTATTCTGACGCTAGTGGTGTGGGCGGGGTTTAATCCTCAGCCGACTGCTGCCATGCCCTTCCAGTTTGTAGAAAAAGCGGAATGGTACAGTGCCATTCGGGCTTCCTATCATTTGGGAGTGGATGGCATCTCGCTTCCGATGGTGCTGCTGACAACCCTCCTAACCCCGCTCGCCATTCTGGCTTCCTACAGTATTCAAGAGCGGGTCAAGTCCTATATGATTCTGTTTCTGCTGCTGGAAACCGGCATGCTGGGCGTTTTTCTGGCGCTGGATTTATTACTGTTCTTTGTGTTCTGGGAAGTTGGCCTGGTGCCCATGTATTTTTTAATTGCTCAGTGGGGTAGTAAAAACCGTAATTATGCAGCGTTGAAGTTTGTGTTATATACGATGGGAGGCTCGCTAGGGCTGCTGCTGGCAATTCAATTGATGGGTGTAGCCGTTGGCAGCTTTGATTTGCTGGAACTGTACCAGCGCTGGCCTGGGTTAAATGAATTAAGCATTCCAATTGGGTTGTCCGTTTCAACGGTCAAGGCGATTGCCTTTTGGGCATTTGTGGTGGCGTTTGCGATCAAAGTGCCGGTGTGGCCCTTCCATACCTGGCTGCCAGATGCTCATACCGAAGCGCCAACAGCCGGTTCGATGATACTGGCTGGCGTGCTGCTCAAATTGGGTGCGTATGGCTTTCTGAGGCTGGTATTACCGCTCTTTCCTGCCGAATCGCAGCAATTTGCCGGCGCACTGGCGTTTTTGGGGGTAGCGGCAATTATTTTTGGGGCATTGGGTGCCTGGGCACAAAACGATTTCAAGCGGTTGATTGCTTATTCGTCCATCAATCACATGGGTTTTGTGGTGTTGGGCATTGCTGCGGCGGCTGCCCTGTTGAACACAACTTCCCCGGTTGGTTTGCTGGACAAGACCATTGCCCTGAACGGAGCTGTGCTGCAAATGTTCAATCACGGGCTCAGTGCGGCGGGCATGTTCTTTCTGGTCGGTGTATTGTACGATCGCGCCCATACCCGTGATTTGAACGAATTTGGCGGTTTGTATGCTGTATTACCGGTGTACGGCAGTGTGCTGATCTTTACAGCGATGGCATCCCTGGGTCTGCCGGGTTTGAACGGATTTATTTCAGAATTTTTGGTAGTAAGGGGGGCCTGGCCGGTGTTGACCCTGGCCACTGCGCTGGCGATGATCGGGCTGTTCTTCACCGGGGCTTACATTCTCAAAGCCCTAAAAATGGTACTTCACGGCCCCTTAAATGGGCGCTGGCAGGGTCATTTGACCGACATGACGCGGCGTGAAGTCCTTGTTATGGCGCCGTTGATGATTTTAATGCTGGTATTAGGCGTTTGGCCGGCGTGGCTGTTGGACATGATTAACCGCGCGGTAGCCTTCCTGTTCTGAGAGGTGAGTGATGCAGTTTCCCATTTTGAGCGCTCTGATCTTCACTCCCATTGTTGCCGGGGTTGTCTTGCTGGCTTTACCTGCCGAACAAAAAGATTGGATTCGCCGCGTGGCGCTTGCAGCGGCTGTGCTGATCTTACTGATGGCATTTGGGTTGTACTTTTCCTATGATCCCGGGAAAGGAGGGTATCAGTTCCTTGAAGAGGCTGCCTGGCTTCCCCAATTTGGCATTTCATACAAGCTGGGAATTGACGGCATCAGCCTGCCGCTGGTGTTGCTTTCCGGGCTGGTGATATTTTCCGGTGTGCTCGTTTCGTGGAATGTTGAGGATAGACCGCGGGAGTTTTTCTCCTTCCTCATGTTCTTGGGGGCAAGCGTTTTGGGAGTTTTTTGCGCCCTGGATTTATTTTTATTGTTTTTCTTTTTTGAGCTGGCTGTTTTTCCAAAATACTTAATGATTGTGGTATGGGGATATCCAAAGACCCGTGAATATGGCGGTATGAAGTTAACCCTCTACCTGTTTATTGGATCGGTGATTGCACTGGTGGGTACGCTGGCGGTTTATTTTGGCTCCGGTTTACGCACGTTTGATCTGCTGGCGCTGGAGCAGGCCGGTTTTCCGATTGAATTTCAACGTCTGTGGTTTCCATTTGTTTTTCTTGGGTTTGCTATTCTTGGTGGTATTTTCCCCTTCCACAGTTGGGCGCCGGATGGCCATGTGGCAGCCCCTACCGCTATTTCAATGCTGCTGGCTGGAGTTGAAATGAAGGTTGGTGCTTTTGCAGCTTTGCGGGTGGGAATTCAATTATTACCCGAAGGAGCGCAGTATTGGGCACCGGCGATATTGCTTCTGGCTACAATCAATGTCGTATACGGCGCTTTTATTGCCATGGTTCAAACCGATTTCAAATATGTCATTGGTTTTTCTTCCGTTTCACACATGGGTCTGGTTCTGATTGGTTTTGCGACGCTTAACCGAGATGGTTTATTGGGCGCTGGAATGCAGATGTTTTCGCACGGGGTCATGACGGCGCTCTTTTTTGCCATCGTTGGAATGGTGTATGACCGCGCGCATACGCGTGAAATTGGATCGCTGGGTGGTTTGGTACGAAAAATGCCCTGGGCAGCGGTGGGATTTATCATTGGTGGTTTGGTTTCCATGGGAATGCCGGGCTTTTCCGGTTTTGTTTCGGAAATTCCGGTGTTCATGGGGGCATGGCAGGTTGCTCCGCTGGTTTCGGTGGTTGCCATTCTCGGCATTTTGATTACTGCGGCCTATATTTTTCTGGTCGTCCGCCGTGTATTCTTTGGAGAAATCCCCCCTGAGCTGGATCAAAGTGTGGGGGATGTTTCCGGTAAGGATAAACTTGTGATTGGAATGCTATCGCTGGTGATGATTTTACTGGGATGGTTCCCTTCTCTGTTAACCCGCCTGATTGAACCGGGAGTCCATTCAATTGTGGCGCTGATGGGAGGTGGCTGGTGAACAGTGCCTTTACCCCTGAAATGTGGCGTTCCCTCTTGCCTGAAATTGGTTTATTAATTCTGGCGCTTGTGTTGCTGATTTTCGATCTTATCTGGCTCAAACAACCCCAGCAACGCGGGAAATGGCTGGGTTGGATGACCAGCATGGGTATCCTGGTGATCATGGGAATTGCAGCCGGTTTTTCTGTGCCGCAAGGGGAAGGCAGCCTTGAATGGGGTGGTATGCTGAGGTTTGACGAGGCTGGTTTTGTGTTTCGCATGATTTTTATGAGCGCAGCAGCGTTGACCGCTCTCTTTGCCATTCAGCATGAAGCCTTAAAAAAACGCGGAGAATTCTTTGCGCTTCTGCTGATCAGTACGCTGGGGATGAATTTGATGGCATCAGCCGCCGATTTGATGCTGCTCTTCCTTGCCATTGAGACCACCTCGATCCCGTTGTATGTCATGGCGGGTTTTCTAACCCGGGATGACCGCTCGGTTGAGGCTGGAATTAAATATTTTCTTTTCGGCGCAATCACCTCGGCGGTCATGCTGTACGGTTTCAGCCTGATTTACGGCCTGACCGGCACAACTCAAATTTATGAATTGAAAGCATCTTTTCAGTCGGGAAATTTACCGCCCGGTTTAGCCGGGTTGGTAATCCTGCTGGTTTTGGTTGGTTTCGGCTTCAAAATCTCGGCGGCGCCGTTTCATTTTTGGGCGCCGGATGTGTATCAAGGTGCGCCTACACCGGTTGCCGGCTTTCTCTCCACTGCCAGTAAAGCTGCCGGGTTTGCAGTGCTATTGCGGGTTTTTCAGATTACCTTTGCAGATCAAAACGCTTTGTGGAGTGTGATGATTGGGCTGATTGCCGCTGCCAGTATGTTGATTGGAAATTACCTTGCGCTTGCTCAGCGCAGCATCAAAAGGCTGCTGGCGTATTCTTCCATTGCCCATGCAGGGTACATTCTCATCGGTGTCGCGGCTGATTCGGAATTGGGAACACTGGCAGTGGTTTATTACCTGATGGCGTATCTGGTGACTAATCTGGCCGCTTTTGGGATTGTGAACCTGATTGAAAATCGGGTCGGGACAGATGAAATCAATGCGCTGGCCGGGTTGAACCGTCGTTCGGCAGGTTTGGGGCTTGCCATGCTGGCAGCCATGCTTTCGTTGGGGGGCATTCCACCCTTCGCAGGGTTCTTTGCCAAATTACTGGTATTTGCTGCTGCGGTTGAAAGAGGGATGATTTGGCTGGTGTTGGTAGGGGTTTTCAATGCTGTGGTCGGATTGTATTACTATTTGAATGTTCTCAAGGTGATTTATCTTCAGCCACCCCCTGAAGAAAAGATTGCTGCACCGACCACCACCGCATGGCGGGTTGCCCTATGGGCATGTATGGCGGGTATTTTATTGATTGGCTTCTGGTTTGCGCCATGGTATTCGTGGGCGCAGGCTGCTACAAGCGCAATTTGGGTTTATTGACGCATAATTTTGCATCTGATATAATGTCATCGTCATGAGCCAACCAAACGCCGACGAACCATCACGACGCCAAAAAATTCTCAATTTGACCCTGGCGAGTGTAACGGCGCAGGTGGGATGTATCACACTGGTGATTGTGTTGGCTGCAGTTTTTGCAGGAATCTGGCTGGATAACCGTTTTGAAACCCGTCCGTGGTTTACACTGGGCCTGCTGGTAGTGAGCATTCCTGTTTCACTGGCCATCATGTTTTGGGTCGTCCGTTTGGCGGTTTCAAAAATTAAACCCGGTTCTGGTCAGCCGAGCCATTCCGAAAAGAAGGAGGAAACGGGTCTTGGAAACAACGCGTAAATGGCGCTGGGGTAAAAACCGTTGGATTGTGCTGTTGTTGATTATTTTGAGTGTTTTCGCGATCAATATCGCTGCCCCTGTTCAACCTCATATTCAAGTTGCTCCTGAAAAAATTATTGAAGAACCGTTATTCAACTTAGGCCCGTTGGGTGATTTTTATCTGGTCAATACCCTGCCAACTTTGATTATTGTTGACCTGATCATCATCGCCATCGCCTTTGCGGTTCGGCAGAGCCTGCGCAAAGGTGATCTCGTCCCTCGCGGAATTGCCGGTGCCATGGAAGGTTTGATTGAGGTGTTGTATAACCTGACCGAGTCGGCTGCGGGCAAACATGCACGGCGCATCTTCCCATGGTTTGCCACCATTTTGATTTTGGTACTGGTCGCAAACCTGATGAAAGTGCTACCCGGCATGGAAACGGTTGGGGTGATGCACCATTATGACCACGGGCATCCCATTCAAAATTTATTTGGGAATTTCTACACTTTGCTGCCGGGTGAGGCTGAACACGGGGACGGATACATTTTGACCCCCTTCTTCCGGGCGGTTTCGACAGACTTGAACTTCACACTGGCGCTGGCGTTGATCTCGGTGTTCATGACTCAGGTCATTGGCGTTCAAACACAGGGACTACGCTATTTTACAAAATTCATCAACTTCACCACCATGTTCAAAAAGCCCTTTTTCGGGTTCATGGATTTTCTGGTTGGTTTGCTGGAATTGATTTCTGAATTTGCCAAAATTCTCTCATTTACATTCCGTTTGTTTGGGGTTATGTTTTCGGGTTTTGTGCTGGTGGCATTGGTCATTACACTGGTGCCCATTTTTGTACCATCCATGATTTACATGTTTGAGGTCTTCATGGGCGTCATTCAAGCCTTTGTCTTTGGTATGTTGACAATGGTTTTTATGTCAATGGCGACCCGCGGTCATGGAGAAGAAGAACACCACTAAATTTGAAATCATCCATCACATTTGAGGAGGTCAACAGACAATGGAAGGTGACATCGTTTTAGCAGCAAAATTTATCGGCGCGGGTCTGGCGATGATTGGTGCACTGGGCGCTGGAATTGGGATTGGTTTGAGTGTGCAGGGTGCTTTGCAGGGTATGGCGCGCAATCCGGATGCTTACGGTAATTTGCTTACCAACATGATTTTGGGTATTGCTTTTTCCGAAGCGATTGCGATTTACTGTCTGGTGATCGCGTTCTTAATGCTGTTCGTGCTGTGACGAGGAGGGTGCTTTGGAAAAGCTAGGGCTTAACCTCGGTTCTATTTTGATCCAAATCCTTTCTTTTGGGATTATTTTCATTGTCCTGAAAGAATGGGTTTATAAACCACTCACTAATCAATTGGAAAAGCGTCGTCGGGCGATTGCGCAGGGTCTGGAAGATGCCCGTGTGGCTGCCGAAGCGCGGGCTAACGCAGAGCGTGAATCCAGCCGAATTATTGCAGAAGCCCAACAGAAAGCCGCCGAAATTGTAAGAGAGGCAACCGAACGGGCTGAAGCCGCTGCCAAAGATGTGCGCATGCAGACCAATGCGGAAATTGCCAAAGCACGTGAGCAAGCCATGGCTGAGATCGAACAGGAACGCAACCGGGTGTTGAGTGAGGTGCGCGGTCAAATTGCTGCGCTGGCAATTGCTGCCACCCAAAAATTAATTGGAGCAACCCTGGACGAGCAGCGCCAGCGCGTGCTTTTAGAAGAATTCTTCTCCGGTGTACGCGGCGGAAAAGTGATCGTGTTGCAAGATGAGGCAATCAGTGGTCAGGCGGCCGAAATCACCAGCGCCTTGCCGCTTACCGAGGAAGAACAACAGGCAGTCAAACAGGACGTGCTCAGCAAACTGGGCGGAGCCGCTTCGGTAACCTTCCGGGTTGATCCTTCCATTCTGGGCGGATTGATCATTAAAGTGGGTGATCGGGTAATTGATGGTTCAGTGGCCGGTCAGTTGCAGGGACTGCGTCAGACATTGCTGTAAAATCGGGTTGACTTGATGTTGTTGCCACCTGTGGTATAACCTGTACAGGTGGCTTTTGTTATCCGCGATGAAAAGTCTTGAAAAATTGTTAAAATCTATACCCGTTCCCGTACTGGCGGCTCAACACCTTTCAAAGGTGGAGATAAGCGGGATTGTGCTGGATTCGCGTCAGGTGCAACCGGGTTATTTATTTGTTGCGTTGAGCGGCGGAAACACGGACGGTCACCGCTACATCCCGGCTGCCGTGGAGCGGGGGGCAGCTGCTGTGGTTGGGAGTCGTTCAATCAGTGAGATGCCGTCGGAACTGCCATATGTGCAGGTTGAAAATGCCCGGTACGCGTTGGCATTTCTTTCCGCGGCTTTTTATGACTTTCCTGCCCGCTCAATGACGATGATTGGTGTAACCGGCACGGATGGGAAAACCACCACTTCATCCATCATCTATTCCATTTTGCGCAGCGCTGGCTTACAAGCCGGAATTATCTCAACCGTCAACGCGGTGATTGGGGATGAGGTGATTGACACCGGTTTTCATGTGACGACGCCCGAGGCTCCGGATGTGCAACGCTATCTTGCCAGAATGCGCGATGCCGGCATAACCCATGTTGTATTAGAAGCCACCTCGCATGGATTGGCGCAGGATCGAGTAACGGCGTGTGAGTTTGACATCGGAGTGGTCACGAATATCACCCATGAACATCTGGATTATCATGGATCTTATGAGGCATACCGGGCTGCCAAAGCACGCTTATTCCACCATCTGCAAGAAACTGTTGAAAAGCCGCAAGGAAATCCTCGTCTGGCAGTCCTTAATCGCGATGATGCATCCTTTGAGTACCTCTCGAATTTAATCAATGGTCGAAAATTAACTTATAGTGTCGGGAATCAGGCTGATTTTACGGCGCTCAATCAGAAATACACACCAACCGGCCTGACATTTCAGGTTCGATTTGGTGAAATCAACTCTTTGAACATTCAAAGCCGGTTGATCGGAGAATATAATATATCGAATATCCTGGCGGCTTTGACCGCAACGATTGGCGGTTTGGGTATCCAGCCGGCGGATGCAGCTGCCGGAGTAGAGAAGATGACCCCCGTAGCGGGACGGATGGAACAGATTGATTTAGGTCAGGATTTCATGGCAATTGTGGACTTTGCCCATACGCCGAATGCATTAAAGCGCGCTTTAGACACGGCGCGTCAAATGACCAGCGGGAGAGTGATTGCCGTTTTTGGCTCGGCTGGCCTGCGTGATCGCCTCAAACGGCGGATGATGGCGGAAGTATCCGCAGAAATGGCGGATATCACCATATTGACAGCAGAAGATCCACGCACGGAATCACTGGATGAAATTTTAGAAGAGATGGCCAGGGCAGCCAGTTCACGAGGGGCAGTTGAGGGAGAAAATATGTTTCGCGTAGCCGATAGAGGCGCGGCAATTCGTCTGGGGGTGAAATTGGCGCGTGCGGGCGATCTGGTCATGGCCTTAGGGAAGGGGCACGAGCAGTCCATGTGCTTTGGAGAAATTGAATATCCGTGGGATGACCGAGTGGCCATGCGTGCCGCTTTGGCAGAGCGTTTGGGGTTAGAAGGTCATTCAATGCCGTATTTGCCAACCCAGGATGCCTGAAAAATGAGCCGCCCGCTGAAACGGGCGGGCGGTTGTAAATTGCTTGATTTTGATGATCAGCGTCGGCGCTGACCGCCGCGGTTGTCGAAGCCGCGGTCGCCGCCTCCGCGCCGTTCACCACCCGGTCGTCCGCCACCTGAAGGACGGTTTCCGCCGGAGGGTCGTCCACCTGAAGGGCGTCCGCCACTGCGGCCGTTCCGATCGTTTGCCTGTGCTTCTTCCAGCGACCATCCTTCCAGCACTGCCTGCCGGGAAAGGCGAATCTTGCCGGCTTCGTCAATTCCGGTCACCATGACCGTAATCTCATCGCCAACATCTACCACATCCTGCACACTGGCAACCCGTTCAGAATCGAGTTGGGAGATGTGAACCATGCCATCCACATTGGGCAGGATTTCGACAAAAGCGCCAAAATCGGTCACACGAACCACTTTGCCGGTGTAAATTCTGCCTACCTGCGGGATTTCGATAAGCGACTCAATCCGTTCGCGGGCTGCACTTTCACCTACGCCATCCGTGGCAGCAATGTAAACCGTACCGTCGTCGTCAATATCAATCTTGGTGTTGGTTTCTTCCTGAATAGCGCGAATGATTTTACCGCCCGGCCCAATGATTGCCCCAATTTTGTCCACCGGCACCTGGATGATTGTAATTCGCGGGGCGTGGGGTTTGAGCTGCGGTCGCGGCGCGGGAATCACTTCCAGCATTTTATCCAGAATGAAAAGGCGTGCCTGCCGGGCCTGTTCCAGTGCTTGTGTCATCAACTCGGCGGTAATGCCTTTGATCTTGATGTCCATTTGCAATGCTGTAATCCCATCCCGCGTACCTGCAACCTTGAAGTCCATATCACCGAGGTGGTCTTCCATTCCCTGAATATCGGTCAGGATTTGGAAACGATCACCTTCCTTGATCAAGCCCATTGCGACCCCCGCAACCGGCGCTTTGATCGGGACACCCGTATCCATCAGGGCCAGGGTGGAACCGCAAACGGACGCCATTGAGGTTGACCCGTTCGAGGAAAGCACTTCAGAAACAAGACGCAAGGTGTAGGGAAATTCCTTTTCTGGTGGGATGACCGGCACCAGAGCCCGTTCTGCCAGCGCGCCATGACCGATTTCCCGGCGGGATTGACCGCGCAGCGGTTTGACTTCGCCGGTTGAATAAGGCGGGAAGTTGTAATGGTGCATATACCGCTTGGTTTCAACCGGTGTGAGGTTATCCAACTCCTGGGCTTCTTTGGGGGTTCCCAACGTGGCAAGAGTCAAGACCTGAGTTTCACCACGTGTAAACAAACCAGAACCATGGGCGCGCGGGGAAACATCCACTTCGCACCAGATGGGGCGGATTTCTGTTGGGGTGCGTCCATCCGGTCGAATGCCGCGGTTCAAAATGCGGTTGCGTACAACTTCCTTGAGTACTTGATCATAGGCTTCGGTTACAGTTTTTACGAGGCTTTCGTCCTCGGCGGTAAATTCGGCAACAACTGTATCGCGAAGTTCGTCAAGACTTTCATTGAGTTCGGCTTTGGTGTGAGGGGCATCCAGCCGTGCTTCAATTTCGGCTGCTGCGCGCTGGCGAACCCGTTCAATCAGGCTTTCGTCAATGGTTTCAATGGTCACTTCACGTTTGGGTTTTCCAATTTCTGCTGCCATCTTTTCCTGCACGTCAATGAGGGGCTGCAGCGCGCGATGACCAAACATCAAGGCTTCTACCATGACATCCTCAGGAATGATGTCGGCGCCACACTCGACCATCAGGATGGCTTCACGGGTTCCGGCAATGCGCAGATCAAGATCGGACTGCTCTTTTTGATCAAAAGTGGGATTGACGATGAATTCACCATGGATGCGGCCAACCCGCACAGCGCCAATCGGTCCACCCCATGGGATGTCGGAGATCATCAAAGCGGCTGATGCAGCATTGACGGCAAGAATATCCAGCGGGTTGTCTTTATCGGCGGACAGGGAGAAACAAATCACCTGTACTTCGTTGCGCATGTTTTTCTGAAAGAGCGGGCGCAGCGGACGGTCGATCAGGCGCGAGATGAGAATGGCCTCATCGGATGGTTTGCCTTCTCTGCGGAAGAAAGAACCGGGGATGCGACCACCAGCATACATGCGTTCTTCATAATCAACAGATAGCGGGAAGAAGTCAATACCTTCCCGGACGCCGCCCATGGTTGCAGCGGCAAATACGATTGAATCACCAAGGCGAAGGGTGACAGCGCCACCCGCCTGCCCGGCCAGTTTGCCCGTTTCAATGGTTATGGTACGACCACCGACCTGGGCTGTGTAAATTTTTGCTTCAGGTTTACTCATATTTTTTCCTCTCGTTTTTCCCCCACCCGGTTAGGGACTGAAAGCTGGCGAGGATCAGAATTTCCTCAGCAGGTTTCAATACCCAACCGTGGGGGTGATGTTCAAGTATTAAATTATCGCGGTCGAATTACCGGCTTCAAAAAACGAGTAGATGGTACTTGCCTGCCGCCATCTACTCGTTTTCTTGATTTCAACGGTAGCGCAAGTTCAACCGCTCAACAAGCGCCTGGTACCGCGCCAGATCCTTACGACGCAGGTAAGCCAGTAATCGGCGGCGGCGGCCAACCATTTTAAGCAATCCGCGGCGGGAGGATTCATCGTGCTTGTTGTTGCGCAGATGCTCGGTTAACTGGTTGATCCGTTTGGTCAGAATTGCCACCTGTACTTCCGGCGAACCGGTGTCGCTTTCATGGCGGTGGTATTCGCCGATGATTTCGGCTTTGGCATCTTTTGTCAAAGTCATGACGTCTGCTTTCTCCTTCATTTCGTGATTTATTTGAGCAGGTCTCCATTTTGGCAGCCTTAAAACCGCCAAAAGGTCCAGTCACGATACAAAATTATACCAGAAATTCCGAAAATTGTGGGGCGTGTTGAAGATCTGCCATGGAAGCAGATAGTTCATGGTGATCTTGTCCTGTGCAAAATAGGACGAATCCGTTCCTGAACTTCATCCGGAAAGGCGGGTAAACAGCGCCGAATCAAACGGCGAAGATCATCGGATGCTGCTGAGCCAATCAACTGGCGGATGTAATAGGCCAGCTCGGCTGGCGAACGTTGGGATAATGCCACCAAAACCCGGCTCAATTCGTAGGATAAACCCCTAATCTCGCCCTGAAAGAGGGGAGTGCACAGATTAAACACCTGAGGCAAATCCTCAAATTGCCGGTCTTTCAGAAGGGGTAAGAGGGCCAGCAAAGCCAGCTTTTGGAATTTGGTGGAGTTCTGAGATGCCCATTCCTGAATTTTGGACAGCCAGTGCTGAATGGAGTATCGGCGCAAATTGCTGCTGCCTTGCTCAAAAAGTGCTTCGAGCAACGCCGGATCGTTTTCTGAAGATGCCCAGGTTTCAATGGTTTGTATTACCTGTTCAAATTGCGACGGAGGTAATATCCCCAAAAGATAAATCGCCAGAAGGCGCGGTTCTTCTTTTTCTTCCTGCCTGAGCAAATTCGCTAAGTTTAGCGCAGGGGAAGAATTTTCATTAACCAATCCATACAAGGTCAACTCAATCTTTCGAGTTACTACCGGGGGTACGTGGTAGGCATCTATCGGACGGCTGGCCTCCGGAGCGCTTGCAGCTGCCCGGTACGTATAGTCAGAATATTTTTCGAGCAGGTTTCGCAGCCCAGCCACAAATTCTTCCGGCTGAGTGTATTTCCAGCGCAGCAACTCGATCTGTTTCTGTAGATGAGCCAGGGATACTGCTGGCATTCGTCTTTCAGTAGGCGCGGGCAAAGTAAACTTTGCGCCGGGATGCTTTACCACATACTATGCAGGTTCCGCTTCCTTCCGGCTGGTCGAGCGGCATACAGCGCGTTGTTGCTTTGGTGTCTTCTTTGACTTTGGCTTCGCATTCTGCACTGCCGCACCACCAGGAGTAAGCCCAGCCGTTTTGTACCACTTCTTTTAGCTCGTCATAATTTTTCGGCTCAAAAATATGCTCATCCCGGAATCGGGTGGCGCGTTCCAGTAACGCCGCTTGAATTTCTTCCAACACACTGCCAATCTGGTTCGAGAGTTGATCGAGCGGAAGGGTAGATTTACCGGCCTTGCCGGGCAGGTGGCGGCGGGCGAGGGTCACAACCCCATTGTCCACATCCTTTGGCCCGATTTCGATACGCAGCGGCACGCCTCTCAATTCCCAATCATTGAACTTGAAACCGGGGGTCACTTCGGTGCGCAAATCCACTTTGAAACGCCATCCGGAAAGTTGTTTTTCAACCTGCTCAACGGCAGCGAGGACTTTTGACTGTTCCTGATCGTTTTTGTAAATCGGTACGACAACGATTTGAACCGGCGCTAAACGGGGGGGAAGAATCAATCCCTGATCATCCCCATGGGTCATGATGATGGCGCCAATGAAACGAGTAGAAAGACCCCATGAAGTTGTCCAGCAATACTGGAGGGAATTATTCGGGTCAAGGTATTGAATTTCAAACGCGCGAGCAAAGTTTTGCCCCAAAAAGTGGGAAGTTCCCGCCTGCAATGCGCGGGTATCCCCCATCATCGCTTCAATGGTGTACGAATCCACTGCCCCCGCGAATTTTTCGGTCTCGCTCTTTTTGCCGGGAATTACCGGAACAGCGGCTTCATTGACAGCAAAGTCGGTATAAACATTTAACATGCGCACAGTTTCTTCAACGGCTTCTTCGGCCGTCGCGTGAGCGGTGTGACCTTCCTGCCAGTAGAATTCCAGCGTGCGCAGGAAAAGGCGGGTGCGCATTTCCCAACGAACAACATTTCCCCACTGGTTGATCAGAACGGGCAGGTCGCGGTAGGACTTTATCCATTTTGAATACATATAGCCGATAATGGTTTCGGATGTTGGACGAACGACTAAGGGTTCTTCCAGTTTTTCACCCCCGCCAATGGTTACAACAGCCAGTTCGGGGGAAAATCCTTCAACATGTTGTTTTTCCTTTTCAAGAAAAGACATGGGGATAAACAACGGAAAAGCAGCATTGACATGGCCGGTTGCTTTAAAGCGTTTATCCAGCGCTTGTTGAATGTTTTCCCATAATGCCCAGCCATACGGGCGGACGACCATACAGCCGCGTACCGGGGCGTAATCAGCCATTTCGGCGCGCTGAATGACCTGATTGTACCATTCGGAGTAATTTTCACTGCGGGTGGGTAATTTGTCGGTGCTCATGCAATATCATCCTGAAACTTTGGGTTTTTGATTTACGGCAAAAAGGTAGGCTTGATCAATTTCACTTGCAAATAGAATTTTGTCCCAATCCTGCGGATTGGCTGCTTCAGCCATTTCCTGGCGGATGGTTTCAAAAATATTTTTCCATCCACTGCCCACCAACACCAAAGGGCGAGGTGGAAGGGCTCGAATGACGAGTAAATTCCAATAGAGGGTTGCTTCGGCAAGGGTGCCCACGCCACCGGGTAAGACGATGGCCGCATCGCAGCTGTAGATGAGCCGCTGGATTCTTTCAATCAGGGTTTGGCAGCGCCATTCTTCTTTGATCCATGGATTGGGTCCGTTTTTGCGCCAACGCTCAATTTCTTCACAGGTAACCCCGATAACATGCCCACCGGCTTCGGCTGCTCCGCGCGATACGGCTTCCATAATGCCCATGTAGCCGCCGGTCAAGACGGTGTGACCGCCTTCGGCGATCAAACGACCTAACCGCATCGCGTTCTGATAGGCGGGTTGTCCGGGTTGTGGTTTGGAACTGCCAAATACCGTAATTTTCATGGCTGTGAATGCCCTTTATTTTACCTGATCCTGATCCCACGTGCGCCGGTAATTTTCTCGTAGTTTGCTCAAAATTGCTTCTTCAAGGTCAATTTCAGATAGATGGGCCAGCTGTAAGAGGTATAGGGCTACATCAGCCAGTTCTGAGGCCAGTTGTTCACGGTTGTTGGTGGTTTCACTCCATTGGAAGTGTTCCAACACCTCTGCGGCTTCCAGGCATAGGGAGATGGCAATGTTACGTGGTGCTTGTGGGCGGGGGCTGTTCGCTTCGTACCAGCCCTTTTGTTGAACAAACTGGTGCATGGCAAAGGTAAGTTCACGCAGGTTCATGAGATAGTTCTTTCATTTTACTTTTTGATAATAACCAGAAAAATATTAACCAAGATGTTGAAATAGCCGATGGATACAGAGTGTGTGTTGAAGATAGATTTCCGGGAATTGGCAACGCAAAAGTAATCCACGAAATGACCGAATAAGATGACCAAATTAATACAACGATATGATATTTGTGTTTCATATCTGTCAGGAATTTGCTTCCTAAAAATAAGTTAATGAGAAGTAGTAGTTGATCATTTGATACTGTCCTAGGCATTAACGAAATTGTGAAGATGATTATCAGGTTTAGAAATAAGAGATTCCTGAATTTTTCCTCTTGGAAGATTAAGTTTTGGGACTTGTAAACTGCTAAAAACCAACCAGTAAATACGGCAACAACTCCAATGGATAAACTTGCAAGAATGAATCCCTCAGGGATATTCGTGAAAGATAAGATCGTTTGAGCAAGGTTAGCCGGCTTTGCCTGAACGTATACAGAATATTGCTGGATACGTTGAATCCATAACTCAAACCAGTTGGGCAAGAATAAAATGCTGAGCGATGAAATTGTAACCAGAGAAACTCCAAACGAAATAATCACTGTGAGATATTTCTTATACAGACTAATCAGTAGAGCAAAAAGGAGTACGAGAATGGTCAATTGCGGTTTGCCAATTGTCCAGAAAAGTAAAAAACCAAGAAAAATTTGTCTGGCACGGGTAGGTTGGTTGAAAATGACCTGATCGAAAAAGTATAAAAGAATAAAACAGATCAGATTGCTGAAATTTCCCAGGATAATACCATATACAAAAGGATAAAAAGTCAATCCAAGAAAAGCGAGAATTTTTTTATTTTGAAATGTGTTAACCAGGCAGGTCAAGGCAATAAGAATGTTAAAGCTCATCCAAAGCGGCTGTGAGAGTGAAATATCCAGCCATGCAAATGGGAAAACCCAAAAGAGCATAAAGAAAGGATACGCAAAAGCCAGCTGGTCTTCTTCTGGAGTGGCCAGTCTGCCTAAAATACCGAGTTGGGCTGCCTGAGTAACATCTTGTGAATACGGGTTAATCCGATCGAATAAATACATTCTTGCAGCAGTGTAAAAGGTATAATAATCAGCTCCAAAGATAATATCTCCACTCACCTGCCGAATTCCAACGGCCATCAATATCCAGACGAATAAAAACACAATGACGAATGTTATATAATATTTCCACTGTTTCATTCTTTTTGTGTCCCCCCTCATTCGTTACGGTTTACTAAATAGTGATTGAATTGTCTCCAATGCAGCTCTGGCAGATTCAACCTGCTCTGGGTGCCAGCCGGGATCAGTGGCCATTTTTTGTAAATGGGCAATGACCACCTGTTTTGAAGTCGGGTCAAGGCTTAAAAATGCGGACTGAATCCGGGTGGGATTGCGCGAGAGCAGGTTTTCCCAAAATGATTGAAGCGGATCAAGGTTATCCATCGTGTTAAGACTATCATAAAAAAATAAAAAAGAGGTCTGCCTGAGCCACTTTGAAGGCACAAACAAACCTCTTGTTTCGTTCAAACGTGATTACTCTTCGCGTTTTTCTGCCAGTTCTTTTTGACGGGCAGCAACAATTTCAGCCTGAATATGCGGGGGTACCATCTCGTAACCGGCCAGTTCCATGTTGAAGATGCCGCGTCCGCCAGTGAGGGAGCGCAATTGGGTGGTATAACGCAGCATTTCGGCCAGAGGCACGGTGGCGGTGATGGTGGAACGGCCTTTTTCAGAGTTCATGCCCTGCACACGTGCGCGGCGGGTATTCAAATCGCCCAGGACATCCCCCATGTTTTCTTCGGGGACGATGATTTGAACGTTCATGATTGGCTCGTAAAGCACCGGGCCGGCATCTTTGAAGGCCAGTTTGAAGGCTTCGCGACCGGCGATTTCAAAGGCAACCGGTTTAGAGTCAACTGGATGTTCTTTCCCATCAAAGACGGCAACCAGAACACCGCGGATGGGGTAGCCAGCCAGCACACCTTCCTTCATGACGTTCTGGATACCTTTTTGGATAGAAGCAGCATAAGTTTGGGAGATGGCGCCGCCAAACACTTCCCAGGTGAATTCAAAGTCCTTATCGGCTAAGGGTTCAACCCGCAGATGAACTTCACCAAACTGACCGGCACCGCCAGTTTGCTTTTTATGGCGGTACATAGCGCTGGCTTTGCGGGTAATGGTTTCCTGATAAGGAACCTTGGGTTCGCCAATCAGCAGATTAACCTGGAATTTGGTTTCGGCCCGGCGGATGGCGACATCAATGTGCTGGTCACCCATACCCTGCAAAATGGTTTGGAGGGTTGCCGGTTCGTTGTACCATGAGAGGGTCATATCTTCTTCACACAGACGGGTAAGGGTTGGGCTGATTTTGGTCGAGTCAGCCTGTGTTTTGGGGAAGATGGCGACCCGGTAAAGGGCGTTCGGATATTCCGGGACCGGTAAGGTGAGCGGGTGGGTCTTATCAACCAGTGTATTTCCCGTAATGGTTTCAGAAAGTTTGGGAACTACACCAATATCGCCGCTGTGGATTACTTTTACCGGCAGGTTTTCTTTTCCGCGCGGAATGCTGACAGTGCCAAACCGTTCTTCCACACCTTTGTTTTGGTTCCAGACACGGCTGTCGGAAGTGACCATGCCGGAGTAAACCCGGAAAAAGGTTTGTTTGCCAACAAAGGGATCGGCGGTGGTCTTCCACACGTAAGCTGCCAGAGGTCCCGAATCCGAAGCGGAAATTAACTCTTCCTCACCATTTTTACCCATTGCTTTGACTGGTGGAATTTCCGCAGGGGATGGGAAGAAATCAACAATTGCATCCAGCAGTCGGAAGATGCCGGTTTCGGTGGTTGCAGAAGTGGCAAAAACCGGCACAAAATTGCCCTGTCGGATGACGGCTTTCAAACCGCGAACAACTTCTTCATGGGTGAGTTCGCCGCTTTCGAGATATTTTTCCAACAATTCATCTTCGCCTTCTGCGGCGGCTTCGACAAGGGCAAAACGGGCTTCTTCAGCAGCCGAACGGTATTCATCGGGAATTTCAACTGCCGTTTTGCCATCACCTTTGTACGCTTTCATGCTAATCAAATCAATTACACCCTGAAAGCTGGTTTTTTCACCCCACGGCAGTTGAACTGGAATAAGGCGGGTTTCGGTCAGGTTCTGAATGGATGCCAGAGCCTTCTGGAAGTTGGCATTTTCGCGATCCATTTTGTTGATGACCACAAACCGCGGCAATTGAAAGGTGTTGCAATAATTCCAGGCAATTTCCGTCCCCACTTCGGCGCCGGCAACCGAATCCACTACAATGATGGCGCCATCAGCAACCCGTAAAGCGGAGATTACTTCGCCAATGAAGTCGGTATAACCGGGTGTATCCAGCAGGTTGATTTTAACATCCCGATACTCAACCGGCAGGACACTGGTGTACAATGAAATTCCACGACGAATCTCTTCTTCATCAAAGTCTGAGATGGTGGTGCCGTCTTCAACCCGGCCGAGGCGGGTGGTTGCTCCAGTCAGGTGGAGCATGGCTTCTACCAGCATGGTTTTGCCGGCACTGCTGTGTGAGGCAAGGGCGATATTACGGATAGACTCAGTGGTATATTCCTTCATGAAACAAACCCTTCTGCATTACATGGGATTAACTCGCTTATTTTAAGGTGCAAATGACAAATTGTCAAAGCACCCAGCGTGGTTTTACCTTTTCTTTCCCACAAACCCTGCCTATTATATCAGCAGCTACAAATTCTGGGGTGACCAAATTGCTGAATAAGGCTAAAATCGTTTTATGAAATCATTGCTGAAAAGAATAAAGTATGAATGGCGGTATTCTGTTGGAAAAACGGTTTGGGATACCGGGACATCCCCGCCTGAGTTGCTGGAATATCTTTCGCATCATCCGCCGGGCAGAGCATTGGATTTGGGCTGTGGGAGCGGTACTAATCTCGTTACGATGGCAAAAGCCGGCTGGCAGGTTTGCGGAGTGGACTTTTCCCGGTTTGCCATTGCGCAGGCGCGCAGTAAAATCCGTCAGCATGGATTGAGAGCGGAGTTGTGGGTTGATGACGTTACCAATCTTTACCGCCTTAAGCCGGGCTTTGACCTGATTCTGGATATCGGCTGTTTTCACCAGCTGAATTGGGATGAGCGACAGAAGTATCTTGACAATGTTCAGCGCTTACTGAAGGAAGGTGGAGATTTCCTCCTTTATGCCCATTATCGCAGTTTTCCAGACAGTTCACATGGGATTGATGATGAGGATTTGGAACGGTTGTTGACTTTTCTGCGTCTTATTCGAAGAGCAGAAGGATGGGAAAGACAGAAATTTCCTTCTGTATGGTTGTGGTTTCATAAGGAGCGTTCTCCATGAAGATTAAAATTCCAGCGGGCGGGCTCTGCTTATTATTGTTGGTGCTAATTCTGAGTTCCTGTCAAATCCGTCAATCAATTCAACCTTTTCCAGTGAAGACACTGGATTTAATTTCCGAAAAAGAATTAACGGCAGAAAACCAACCGACAATTCCCGATGCTATAAGCCAGGCACCCTGCGCCTATATGTGGGCAAGCCAACCCTTACCCCAGATAAGCCGGGAATTTGAGAATCTGATCAATCAGGCTGATTTTAAAGATATTCAGGTATTTGCAGAAGCATATGGTGAAAATTGCGTAACTGAGGAAGGCGAAATTGTTCGTTTTGCGGCAATGCAAACTGACATCCACATGGTTGTCCCCGTTCAAAGTCTAAACCATCCAACGGAAATGGGGGATATTGCCGGCCGGCTTTTGGGCGTGATTCTGGAAGTTCCGCTTTCCGCTTTGCCCGGATTGCAGCCGGGTTACATTGGTATTCAATTTTCCAGCAATGAGGGAGAGGTGTTAAATTTATGGTTCAAGCGAGAGAAGGCAGAGCAATTGCTGCAGGCGGGAATTAACGGAGAAAAATTACTGGACGAATTACAAAAAAAGTAAACGGGCTTAATAGAGCCTCTTTTCCATGCGCCAGGCAGGTTCTTCAACCAGCTGACGTACCCCCTTGTCGTCAACATACGACCACACGCCGGGTTCTGCCGCCACAATGTGGAATCCAAGCCGCAGGTATAAACGTAAAGCGTCTAAATTATCTTTGGCGACATTGAGTGTTAAGAATTGAAATCCTCGCCGAATTAAGTCCTGTTCCACATGTTGCACCATGAGGCTGCCTAAACCTTGACCCCGAAAGTCTTTATGGACACGAAACGAGTACAAATAGGCGCGTTTCACCCCATCCGCCAATTCTTTGCGGTTGCAGATTAATTGAATAAACACCTGGGCGATGATCCCTTTTTCCGGCAAATCGGCAACCCATAACACGCAGTAACCCAACTGGGCGCGTTCAAACGCATCAGCATACACTCGTCGAAAATGGCTGAACTCTCCGTCCCATTCCAGAGCAGGTAAATCTTCCTTACGAACGTTTCGGAAGGTTACGGCATCCAACCAATCGCGGGGTAAGACCTGAGCCGTCATATCATTGAATGGTTTGGGTGAAAACCAGTTGATTCAAGAGGGCATTCTCCTGCTCGCGCGTGGTGATTTTTCCATCCAGCCAGGCGGCGCGCAGCGCCCAAAGAATACGGCGATAAACCGGGCCGGGTTCGATCCCCATAGCGTGCAGTGTATAACCGTCAGTCATCGGCTGAACTTTTCGCCATTCGGTAGCGTATCGGTTGAGCAGTTCGCAAATTTCTTTGCCGGGGCAAAGACAAATGATTGCGTAAAGAGCTGGCAGGGGGGCTTCTTCAAGACGGGCAACTACCCGGCTGGGGGATTGACCGACTAAATCCGGCAATTCAGCCATCAGGAGGTTTCCTGAAAGAATAGCGTTTTGAAGGTGATGACTTAACTTTAACCGTTCACAAATTGCACGGCTGCTTTCGGGTGGGAAGGGTATCAACCAGACCATGTAGGCCAGTGCATTCCGAATGGATTGATTCCCCAGCACTTCGGGAAGTTGCCAGGCGGGATCAAGCGGTTCTTTGAGGACGCGCAGCAACGCTTTCGATGCAGATGAATCCCAGTGGAGGTCCGGATGAATCGCTGAAAGAAGATTCAATTCTTCCAAGCGGTTGAGCGCACTGACCGGATTTTCTTCCGCAAGTATCAGGTCAAGCTCGTGGCGCAACCGGTCACCGGAAACCTGTTTCAGCAGGTCGTGGGCTTCATTCATCAACTGAAGTGTGCGGCTTTCAATTCTGAAGTTGAAACGTTGCTCGAAGCGGACAGCGCGCAGCATGCGGGTTGGGTCATCCACAAAGGATAGCGAATGAAGAACGCGAACCAGTTTTTTCTTGATGTCATTCATTCCGCCCCAGAAGTCGTAGAGCGTGGCATAATGACGTCCATCCAGACGCAGGGCAAGCGTGTTAATCGTAAAATCCCGGCGGTGCAAATCGAGTTTGATACTCCCTCGCTCAACGGTTGGCAAAGCGGTCGGATAATTGTAAAACTCGGTGCGGGCGCTGATGAGATCCAGGGAGTCGGGCAAGTCTTCGGCTTTCAGTCCGCCATCGCCTTTTATTTTTTCAATCAGTTCCGAGCGTATAGAGCCGATTTGCCACTTGGCTGTGCCAAAGCGGCTGTGACTGGTTACTTTTCCACCGTATTTCTTTTCCAACGCGCGGGCAAGCGCAATGGCATCTCCTTCAACAACCAGATCGAAATCTATCGAGGGACGTTCCAGAATGAGATCCCGGACAAAACCACCTACCACATAGATTGGCAAGTGGTGGTGGAGGGCTTCTTCAGCAATGGTTTTGATCAGGGCCAGGCGAGCCGGCGGCAGGGCTTTTTCCAGTCGGTCGGCAAAATTTTTTCTCTCTGTTTGAATGGTGTCCTCGCGTCCAATTTGTTTGAGCAAATCGGTGCGGGTAACAATACCAATGATCTGGCGGGTTTCCGGGTCAACCACAGGAATTTGACCCCAGCCGGTGTCTGCCATTAGCTGCTGAAGATGGGGCAGGGGCGTGTCTGGGGTGACAAAGAACTCGCCGGCATCCATGAGACTGATGGCGGGCAGGTTAAGTTTGTGGGCTAAGGCACGGTCCACCGCCCGACGAGTCAGTAATCCGACCACCCGCCCGTCTTTGACAACCGGGTAGCCCTCATATCCGTAGCGCTGCATCCAGCGTGCGGCTTCCTGGGCAGAGGTTTCCGGTTTAAGCACACGCGGATTGCGGGACATGATTTTTCCAACCGTAATGGCTGGTTGAACAATGGAGGGGAGTACCTCAACCAGCCGGTTATATACCTCTTCGAGGTCGGCTGTGGACTGAGCAGCCTTATCGCCGGTGCGAATCAGCGCAGCGGCTGCTTTTTCATGTCCGCGCCCGCCAAACAGGGCAACGGTTTTAGCGACATTGATGCGCTCAGTGGCAGAACGGGCCACAATGCGGATGCCTTCAATGGTATTCACCATTAGAAACAAGGCGTCCGGGTCTAACAAATCACGCAATTTGTGGGCAATACTGGAAATTTCCTCGTTGATGTCGCGGGCATCGGCTCTGGCAATGATGATGTGTTGCCCATGGATGTGCAGGCTTTCGGAATTTTGTAAGAGACGATTGTAAAGTTCGCGTTGCTGCTCGGAGAGGGGTGGATTAAGGTATTCATCTGCCAGGCTTAAACTGGCACCCTGTTCCAGTAGAAAGGCTGCTGCGCGTAAATCGCGCGGGGTGGTGCTGCTATAGGTCAGGCTGCCGGTATCCTCATAAATGCCGAGCAGCAGCAATGTGGCCTGCAAATTATTCAAGGGACCATTATGATCTTGAATATCTTCGATCAGCAGGGTGGTTGTAGCACCAACCCGTTCGATGATGAGCGTCCAATCGGACGGCAGGTCTTCACGGGCTTGATGGTGGTCAATCACATGAACGAGGGTGTCCTCTTTCATCCCTTTAAGGGTGATCAGAGATTGGGTATCCACGAGTGTAACAATGTCAATATCCTCGGGAGGAAGATCACGAGCTTCAATGAAGGGTAGTTCAGCCCCATAGAGGTTCAGAAAAGCGCGCACATTGCGATTTATGCGGCGGGGCAATACTGGTAAGGCACGCTCATTGAGAATATGAGCTGCCAGTAACGCGGCAATGGCGTCAAAATCAGCTTGCTCATGTGTCAGAATAACCTGCATGATTATATTGTAACGGAATTTATAGCGAAAAAAGGGCGTTCTCAGGGCGGATTATGCTGATTGCGCATAAGAAAAGCGGTCATTTCCCAAAAATTTTTCAGAAGAGCCTTATTGACTACGGTAGATGATTGCCATATTGCCTAAGACCATAAAAGATTGAAGAAAGGTATCCCAGGATCGCCAGTAAATTGCCGCTCCATCCAGCAGGGTAACTCCCTGAGGATCATATCCGATGATGATGGCGGTATGCTCGTTTGGCGCAACACTGACGACTTCCCCTGCCTGAGTTGTGTACTGCAGGGCAGAACCGGGCATGGTTCCAAAAATAACCCATACAATGACGGGGCGGCCTGCGGCGATTTCAGTTTTAATTTGGTCAATGGTTAACCCCGCAATATCTTCAGCGGGCAAACCATACGCTCGTAGCAAGGCTGCAACCGGGGCGGCGTGGACACCGTAAGGGTTGGGAGGGATTAAACCCCCCGGGCCGTTGGGATTGCCAACAAAGCCTTTATTGGGGTCATCGGACTGGGGCAGTTGAGATAAAAACTCCAATTCGTTGATTGAAACACCAAAAAAACCAGCCCAATCCACTGCTGAACGGGATTCGCAGGAAAGGTTGAGGGTTTGTGGAAAGCCGCGAATGGCTTCGATTCGTGCGGAGGCCGGAATTTTTACGGTTGGGATGGGTGAAGGTGAAAGGGTCGGTTGGCTTGTGGGGGATGGAATGGGTGTAGGGGTAGAGGTTGGAAGGGGTTGAAAAGGGGTGGGTGTGATCGGATAACCACCGGAACCGAGTTGTAATATTGGGAGTGAGGAGGTTTGCGGGGAATATTCTACGGAGGGTCGGGCAATTGGATTGACCTCAATCAATATAAGTTCGAATCCAATCATGAGGAGGACTGATAAGACCAGAATTGCCCCAATCCACAACAAAATCAGTGGAACAGCACTACCGGCTTGGGTGGATGAGGAGCTTTTCATGAAGGTTATTCTTCAAGGCTCAACCACAATGTCTATAAAAATCGGGTCACCAAAGGGTTGGCCCTGGGGATTATGGGCTTGCCAGGCACTCCGATAGTTGCCCGGCTCGGCAGGTGCCTGAAAAAGGATGCGGATGACCGTACGAGTTCCGCTACGGGCAGGGGTGAGAGCGAGCTGTGAACCGGCGCCCAATTCATCTCCGGCAATTAAGCGCAGAAAATAACCGCTCTCCCAGTTGCAGGTTCCGCTGTTTTCAACTTCCCAGCGCTTATCAATGGATGCACCTGCTTGAATGATGCTTCCATCGGGGATGGTCAGGTCACTGATGAATGTGAGCGAATCAACGCATGGTAAAGTGGGGGTTGGTTGGAATTGTTCTGGGGTTTGGCTGGGTTCATTGCGCAGAGGCGCAGAAGTGGGTGGCAGGAACAGAGGAGCCTGAGTGGCAGGAGCGGGCATTCGCTGGGGGGGTGAAAAAACACAGCCCTGAAGAGCTATCATCAGGACTGTGAGTACCCATGCCAGAATAAATTTTGGAAGGCTTGACGGAATGGAAAATAATCTCCTGTCACACGGCTTTTGATGATCCATCGCGTAGAGGTTAAAGATCGTCTGAAAAGCCCTCATCACCACCATCCGCTGCAAAAGCAAGGGGAATATCACCTCCCAATGCTCGCTGTCGCACGGCGTTTTCAATTTCGAGTGCCAGTTCTGGGTTTTGGCGCAGAAATTCTTTGGCGTTTTCTCGCCCCTGTCCGAGGCGAATATCCCCGTAGGAGAAGAAAGCCCCGCGTTTGGTGATGATGTCCAGTCCTGTGGCAAGATCAAGGATATCACCGACCTTTGAAATGCCCTCGTTGTACATAATGTCAAATTCCGCTGTGCGGAAGGGTGGCGCAACTTTATTTTTGACCACTTTTACCCGAACCCGGTTACCAATGACTTCCGCTCCGACCTTGATGGACTGAATGCGGCGGATATCCAGCCGAACGGAAGCGTAAAATTTCAGGGCAAGACCGCCGGGGGTGGTTTCTGGATTGCCAAACATAACGCCGATTTTCTGCCTCAATTGATTGGTAAATACTACGGCAGTTTTGGTCTGGTTAATCGCGCTGGAGAGTTTGCGTAATGCCTGAGACATTAAGCGGGCCTGCATACCCATTGTGGCATCGCCCATATCTCCTTCGATCTCGTTTCGCGGCACCAATGCGGCAACCGAGTCTATCACAACCAGATCCACCGCGCCGGAACGCACCAGCGTTTCGGTGATTTCCAATGCCTGTTCGCCGGTATCCGGTTGAGAGATGTACAAACTGTCAATATCTACCCCCAGGCGGGCAGCATAAGCCGGATCAAGGGCGTGTTCCATATCTACATACGCAGCGGTGCCCCCCATTCGTTGAGATTCGGCAACCAGATGCAAACAAAGGGTGGTTTTACCGGATGATTCGGGACCAAAGATTTCGGTGACTCTGCCGCGCGGAATACCCCCGACACCCAGAGCAATGTCCAGTGAAAGCGAGCCGGTGGGGATGGCTTCGACCTCCAGATGTTGTGCTTCGCCGAGGCGCATAATCGCGCCATCGCCGTAGCGTTTGAGAATATCACCGAGCGCCTTGTCGAGCATGGCTTTACGGGCATCATCCTGAGAATTGCCACCGCCAGCCGGTAAAGGAGTGGAAGAAGGGGTTTTACGCGCCATGAATGGGTCTCCTGAAGAGTTCGGGTTATTATGATTATATCTGTATCCGCTAAAATACGAGCAATTTTAAGCCCTGTTTGTTGATTTCATTATAGTATATTTGTTCTATTCGTCAAGGATTTAATCAACTTTTTACAAAATACCTCTTGACATTGGTTGATGAAGTTGCTAATATAATACCAGTTTTTGGCAATTTACAACTGAATAACGGAGAAATAGCGGCTGAGTCCTGTCTGAAAGGGACAGGATGACGAGGTGGAGGTTCCTCTCTGCGAAGAGAGCGCTAACCCTGAATTGCAGGGGAAAATCGAAGGATCAGCGGATGCCTCTGGAGCCCGGTCACAGGCTCCTTTCTCCCTTCCAGAAGAAGTGGCTGGCTGAAACCCGGCGGTAACGTTCGAACCAAAGCCAGCACAGTGGCCGGAAAAGCCGATTGGCTTATCTGTTCTATTGATGGAAGGGCAGGCGCTCTAAATTCTGTTAAACAAGGGCATGCCCGGCATGCCCTTTATTCTTTAAACCAAAGGAGGTAATTTTTTATGGACGCCAAAGATTTACTTAAAAAAGTGAAAGAAGATGACATTAAGTTCATTTCTTTCCAATTTATTGATGTGCTGGGATCGGTCAAGTCGGTGGATGCACCGGTTGCACAGCTGGAAGGCGCATTGGAGAACGGTATTTGGTTTGACGGCTCTTCTGTGGAGGGTTTTGCCCGTATTCAGGAATCGGACATGCACTTGCGCATTGACCCCGAAACCTACGCAGTGCTTCCGTGGTCTCCTCCCGAATTAAGGAGAGCAAGAGTGTTCTGTGATATTTTCCACCCGGATGGCACTCCCTTTGCTGGTGACCCGCGTGGCAGTCTGAAACGTGCCCTTCAAAAGTTAAAAGAAGAGCGTGGTTGGACATATAACGTCGGCCCGGAACCGGAATTTTTCCTCTTTCGGCGGAACGGCACCGAAAGCATTCGACCGGTGCCGCATGATGTTGGCGGTTATTTTGACTTTTCTCCCAACGATGAAGCGGTACGGGTACGCACGGAATTGATGGAAGCTCTCAACACAATGGGTTTAGAGGTTGAGGTTGGTCATCATGAAGTAGCCCTTGGTCAGCACGAAATTGATTTTCGCTTTGCAGATGCATTAAAAACTGCCGACAATGTAGTTACTTTGAAATATACGGTTAAGGCCATTGCCGCCCAGCATGGATTGATTGCTTCCTTCATGCCGAAACCCATATTTGGAATTAACGGATCGGGTATGCACTGCCACCAGTCGCTCTTTGACAAAGACGGTAACAATCTCTTCTTTGCCGAAAACGATCCTTTCCATCTTTCACCAATCGCGTATGGCTTTATTGCCGGGCAATTGGCCCACGCCCGTGCGCTTTCGGCAGTGGTTGCGCCAACCGTAAATTCCTACAAGCGTTTGGTGCCCGGATATGAAGCACCTGTCTATATTGGCTGGGCGCAAATCAATCGTTCCGCTTTGATTCGTATTCCGCGCTACACTCCCGGCATGCACAAAGCCACGCGGGCAGAATTGCGCTGCCCGGATCCCTCTTGCAACCCTTATCTGGCGTTTAATGCAATGCTGAAGGCAGCGCTGGATGGGATTGATCGCCAATTAACTCCGCCCGCACCGCTCAATAATGTGAATGTGTATGAGATGGATGCCAGCGAGCGCCATGAAAGAGGGGTGGCTGAATTGCCCGGTTCATTGCGTCAAGCATTGGAGGAATTGGAAAAGGATGAGGTGATTCAAAGCGCCTTTTCGCCCAGTTTGTATGAAGCTTTCATGCGGGCGAAATGGGTCGAATGGGACGAATTTCGAACACAGGTTTCAGATTGGGAGATCGAACGCTTTTTAGAGACGGCCTGATTTTAGCGGTGATCTTCCTCGAAGAGGCGGCAAGTTGCGCATAATCCACCGGTGGAGGTGGGCTGACCGCAGGACGGGCAGGGGCTGAGGATAACCTCCCCCTGTTCGTCTTCAATGGGCTGAATGAAGCCTTGCTGCATGGCATTGAAGAAACCCAGCAGAAAGCGCAATTTTACCCCGGGTTGCTGCTCTTCAAGACGGTTCAACAGTTCTTTGTATTGCAGTTGTTTGCTGCCCTCTGCAAAGGGACATTCGTCTTCGATGTATTCAATACCGCGCACAATGGAATAGGCAGCGGTTTCGCGTTCCGAGAAGCGGATGAAGGGTTTTACTTTGCGGATAAAGCCTTCCTCTGCTTCCAAAACCGGAGATTGCCGCGGAATCTGACGCAGATTCCATGAGAGCAGATTTCCAAACAGGAAAGAAACCTCGTCATCCAGATTATGAGCGGTTGCCAGAACATTAAAGCCCAGTTGACGTGCCATCTGATTCATGGTGTGGCGTTTAATTAAGCCGCACACAGCACAGGGCTTTTGTCGGCCGCGGTGGGTGCGCAGGGCGATGGCAGGTACGGATTCGCCGCGCTGTTCTTCTACCCGGTAAATGTGCAATTTCAGATGACGTTCATCGGCAAATTTTTGGGCAGCCTGCTCGGATTGGTCGGAATAGAGCTTTTCTCCGTCAATACCGAGGTTGATGTAAAAACCTTCGGCATCATAACCCAATTGCCAGAGCACGTCCCACAATGCAAGCGAATCTTTACCGCCAGATACTGCCACCAGAATACGATCCTGCGGGGTGAACATCTGGTACTTCTCGATGAAACGTTGGGTCTGTTCGATGAACCATTGAGGGTAATGGTCCTTGCAGAGTGCAAGGCGGTGCTGACGCATCCGAATCACAGCGCGCTGGTGACACTTATGGCAGCGAATTGTGGTCAAAGTGCACCTCCCGAAATTGCCGAAATGACTTTGACTTCCTCTCCGTTGCGTAAAACGTCGTTATCATTCAGCAATTCACCCTTGCGCACGATGAGGTGACTTTCCGGTGATAACCCCAGTTGCTGGAGCGCTTCGCGCACGGTGAGCGTACCTTCAACCTCTAATTTTTGTTTACGATAAATCAAAATTACCGGCATGATTACCTCCTCAGGGGGTTAATCATTTTAACACAGGCTGGGGAGGTGCTCATCTACCGGATTTGATTTTGAAGGCAAAAGAGCCATTCTTGAAGAAAAGCATCCGATGTGGTTACGGCTGCCAGTACCGGGAATTCGGAGGTGTTCTGATTTCCTTCAATGGTTATCCCTTCAACTGTATCATCCATCCACCGGGTTGTCAAAATGCCGATTGCCAGCGGGTTTTCTGCAATGGCATTGCGTAATTCAAGGGGATGAGGGGCAAACAAACCCAAGGGGGATAAATTTTCTGACGACAAACCGCTCCATCGAAAAAAGTTTTCCATAATCGAGAGATTTGGGGGATAGTACCACACCTCGATTTCAGCAGCGGGCAGATCTTCGGCAATCTCATCCCAGCGGTTAATTTTTCCGCTAAAAATGTCTTGTAATTCGGCAAGACTCAGGCTTGTAACCGGAAGAGTTGGGTTGACAACAATTACAAGATGCTCACTGGTGAGGAGAAAGGTGTTCTGCGAGCCGTTCGTTTCGGATCCCCAGTAAATATGGACGGTTGATTCACCAGTGGTCGAAAGAGGATCGTCGGCGGGAACGATGACCCAATTGCGTTCCGGGATTTGCCGGCTGCACATTTGCATGGCGGACTTTGACCACTCCAATAGCGGGTCGAGCCGAACCTGTACAGAAGGCAAAGGGGTTGAGGTGGGTAATGGGATGGGGTTGGCGCTGCATGCTGTCATCAGCAAAGATGCAACCCACATTAAAAAGTGCTTATAAACCCGCATAGGAAAAAATCAATGTGATGACTGCCAGGGAAAGGCAGTAAACCGCAAAAGGACGCAGTGAGCGGCGGGCAAGAAAGCCCAACAGCCAGTGAATGGCTAAATATCCCACCACTGCTGCGGTGAAAAAGCCGGTCGTCATAACAGGCAGAAAGGCTGTCCAATTGGACAGTCTAAACAAATCAACCAGACCGACTAATCCGGCGGCGGTCATGATGGGTATGGACATCAGAAACGAGAAACGGGCTGCCGCGGGGCGTTCAAGGTGGCGTGCCATGCCGGCGGAAATCGTTGCACCTGAGCGGGAAACGCCCGGAAAGAGCGCAAGGGCCTGCCCGGCTCCAATCCAGATGGCATCCAACCAGCGGATGGATGCAAGGGTGCGGTTGCGTTTCCCAATGCTCTCGGCAATCCACAACAGACCTGCAGTTCCAATCAAAAAAAAGGCGACATTCACCGGGCTTTTGAAGGCGGCTTCAACCAAATCCTTGAGCAAAATGCCGGCAATACCAGCCGGCAGACTGGCAAGCAATAACAACCAGCCTAAACGGGAGGAGGATGAGGTAAACGGCTGACGATTCATCAATCCTTGAATGACATCACTCAGAATGGTCAGCAGGTCGCTGCGGAAATAGACAATTACTGCAACCAGAGTACCAACCTGAACCAGCACATCGAAGGGGAAGATTTGCTCTTCCGGGATTTGCCAACCGAAAAAGAACGGGGTCAGTACCAGGTGAGCCGAACTGGAAATGGGCAAAAATTCGGTGATTCCCTGAATGATGCCGAGTACAAATGCCTGGAAAAAATTCATACCTGTGACTTTTCTGTGAGAGCGTATTGGGTGAGGAATTCCTCTGCAAATTGCTCAAAAGTACCTTCGAGAATTGCCTTGCGGGCATCCTGTACCAGAAAAACTAATGTGGCAATGTTGTGAATGGAGATAAGGGTGGCAGCCAGCATTTCTTTGGCGACAATCAAATGACGCAAATAAGCCCGGCTGAAATGGGTACAGGTATAACAGGAGCAATTTTCATCTATCGGACGGGGATCGCGGGCGTGAACGGCATTCATCAGGTTAATGCGCCCGTGGCGAGTCATTGCAGCTTGATGTCGGGCAAGCCGGGTTGGAAGCACACAATCAAAAATATCTACCCCACGACGGATGCCGTTGATCAGGTCTTCGGGGGAGCCGACCCCCATCAAATAGCGGGGTTTGTCTTCCGGCAGAATATCGTTGACCAACTCCAGCGTGCGGTGCATCTCTTCTTTGGTTTCGCCCACCGAAAGGCCGCCAATGGCGTGACCCGGAAAACCTAAGGAGGAAATGAATCGGGCGGATTGCTCACGCAAGTCCGGAAAAATTCCCCCCTGAACAATGCCAAACAGAGCTTGATCGCGGCGGGTTTGAGCGGAAAGGCAGCCTTCAGCCCACAGGTGCGTGCGGCGAAGTGCCTGTTCGTTGTAGGCGCGGTCATACGGTGGTGCACATTCATCCAATGCCATGATGATATCTGCACCCAGTTGTTCTTGAATCTGAACGGCTTTTTGAGGGGTAAGGCGGTGGATTGAGCCGTCAATATGACTTTTGAAAGTTACCCCATCTTCGTCTATTTTGCGCATTCCCGCCAGTGAAAAGACTTGAAAACCGCCAGAGTCGGTCAAAATCGGAGCATCCCACTGCATGAAATGATGCAGTCCCCCCATTTCGGCTACCAGATCCGCGCCGGGGCGTAAATACAGATGATAGGTGTTCGCTAAAACCAGGCTTACACCGATTTCTTTCAATTGAGCCGGTGTGACGGCTTTAACAGTTCCCTGAGTTCCCACCGGCGCAAAAACGGGTGTCAGCAGTTCGCCGTGCGGGGTGTGAAAAATGCCGGCACGGGCATGGTGATCTTTTCTGGTTAGTTCAAAGTTGAAGTTCGTCATTCCACCAATATCTGAACAGGATATTACAAAGTTCAACGGATTATAGCCGGAATCTGTTATTTGGCAAACCTTCTGTTTGGCTTGCAGGAAAGCAAAGCCCGTTTTATACTTGTCCGCATGAATCACCCTGCCCTCACAACGTGGTTGGAAATTGACCTAAGCGCAATTCAAAATAATTATCGGGAGTTGTGCCGAATCAGCCGGACAAAGGTGGCTGCGGTGGTCAAAGCCAATGCCTATGGGCACGGGTTGATTGAAGTTTCACAGGCGGTGATCAGAGCTGGGGGTGAATGGCTGGCGGTTGCCCGTTTTGAAGAAGCCGCGCGGTTGCGTTCTAACTGGATTTTAGCGCCGGTGCTGGTAATGGGATATACTCCGCCCGAGCATGTTTTGGAAGCCGCGAAGGAAAATATCCGTTTGACCCTGTTTGACCGCCAGACCGCGTTGCAGTACTCGGAATTAACCCATACACGCGGGATGAAGGTGAAGGTGCACCTCAAGGTCAATACCGGCATGAACCGATTGGGTATTTCACCAGAGGAAGTACTGGATTTTACCCGTTGGGCAGCAAGTTTGCCCGGCTTGGAATTGGAGGGCATCTTTACGCACTTTGCGCGTGCCGATGAGCCAGAGGTGGATACAACCGATTGGCAAATCCGAAAGTTTGAAGAAGTTTTAGCCGGTCTGCACTCTGCCGGGCTCAAACCGCCGCTGGTACATGCTTCCAACTCTGCAGCGGTTTTCAATTTTCCGCAGGCAGCTTATGACATGGTGCGTTGCGGCATTGCCCTGTACGGTCTGCATCCGTCCCCCGAAACCATGTTGCCGGGTACTTTCAAGCCGGCGCTGACCCTTAAGGCGCGGATTACCAGTATACGAGATCTGGCAGCCGGCGAAGGGGTTGGGTATAACTATCGCTATCGCACGACGAAAACCGAAAAAATAGCCACGATTTCGATTGGTTATGCGGATGGTTTCCGCCGGGTGATGGGTAATAAGGTGCTTCTTCACAAGAAAGAGACTCGCGTGGTCGGGTCGGTATGTATGGATCAATGCATGATTTCGCTGGATGGATTGGCTGGTGTGCAGGTGGGGGATGAAGTCGTGTTGATCGGAAAACAGGGTTCACTTCAGCGCACGGCTGAAGATGTTGCCAGAGAATGGGGAACGGTCAACTATGAAGTGGTATGCGGCATGGCAGACCGTCTGCCGCGGATATTTTTATATACAGATGAGGGAAAAGGATAATCATGCAAAAAGTTGCATCAAAGCGCTGGAAACTTGCAGAAAAAATTCCTGCCGAGGTCGAACAGGCTTTAAGCTATTATCCTCCTTTCTTTCGTCAGGTTTTGTATAACCGCGGTATTAAAAACACCGATCAGGCAATGGCTTTTCTCAACCCGGGTGAAAATTTTTATGACCCGATGCTGCTGTTGAATATGGATGGGGTGGTGGAACGGCTTTCCTATGCAATTGACCGGAAGGAAGCCATTGCAGTTTATGGGGATTATGATGTGGATGGAGTCAGCGCAACCGCTTTACTGGTGGAAATCATACAGCTGCTTGGTGGGAATGTTACAGCTTATATTCCCAATCGTTTTGATGAAGGTTACGGGTTAAACATCGAAGCGTTAAATTATTTGCGGGAGCAGGGTACACAACTGGTGCTGACCGTGGATTGCGGGATTCGCTCACTGGATGAGGCGGAACATGCCAGGCAAATTGGGCTGGATTTAATTATCAGCGATCACCATCACCCATTGGAGCAAATTCCCGCAGCCCAGTTTGTGATTTGCCCCAAACAAAAAGGTGATCTATACCCGGAGAAAAATCTGGCGGGTGTGGGGGTGGCCTATAAAATTGCTCAGGCATTGGTGCAGCGCTGTTTGAAAGAACTGCCTTATGAAGGATTTGGGCTGGATTTGGTGGCTTTAGGCACGGTAGCGGATGTTGTGCCTTTGACCGGTGAGAATCGGATGCTGGTGCGGGCAGGGTTGAAGGAGTTGAGGCGTGGTTGGCGTGCGGGCCTGCGGTCACTGGCACAGGCGGCCAGATTGACGCCTTCGACTCTGAGCACAGCAGATATTGGCTTTGGTTTAGCCCCGCGATTAAACGCTGCCGGACGGTTGGAATCAGCGCTGGCTTCTTATCAGCTGCTTTTAGAACGAGATGTTCAACAAATTGGGCTCCTGGTGCAGCGTTTGGATGACCAGAATCGTGAAAGACAGAAAATAACCGCTGAAATGCAGCAGCGAGCCGAAGAGCTCATCCAGCAAGAGGAATTTGAAGAAATTTTATTTGCCTTTGATACCAGTTTCAACCCCGGTGTGGTGGGTTTGGTGGCTGGCAAGTTGACCGAAAGTTACTACCGTCCGGCGGTGGTTGGAACCATCAACGGTGAGTACGTGCGGGCTTCCTGCCGCAGTATTCCTGCTTTTCATGTTACCCAGGCGTTGGATGCCTGTGCAGACCTGATGGTGCATCATGGGGGGCATGCGCTGGCGGCGGGCTTTACTATTCATCGAGACCACCTGCCTGAGCTTAAACTACGGCTGGCCAAAATTGCCGCTGATCAATTGGGGGATTTGGATTTACGTCCCGTGTTGCGGGCAGATGTGGAGTTGCCGCTGGGCGAACTGCATCCCGAATTTTTGAAGTATTTGCATCTATTGGAGCCAACCGGAATGGATAATCCGGAGGTTTACTTTGTTTCGCGCAATGTCAGGACTCTCAACCCTCGGGCGATTGGGGCTGATGGCAAGCACCTGAAATTTCTGGTTACCGATGGATGGATAACCTATGATGCGGTTGCTTTCCGGCAGGGGCACTGGATGGAATCCGGTTTACCAAAAGAGGTGGATATCCTCTACCGTTTTGAGCTGAACACCTACAACGGCCGCGAGAATTTGCAGCTCAATGTGGTGGATATCAAACCGGCTGGCAGCGACTGAATTGTGTTTTTGGGGATGATCAATCCACGAAGCGATATTTGATTAATGCCCACAATGCCTCAAAGGCATCCCACAGTTTGATTTTCTTGCCTTCCGAGTAATCCCGCGGATTGAAGGCAATCGGCACTTCGTAGATGCGGATTTTGCGCTTGAGGATTTTGGCGGTGAACTCCGGTTCAAACTCAAACCGGCGGGCATGAAGCGGAATATCCTTAATCACATCCCGCTTGAAGACTTTGTAACCGGTTTCCATATCACTGAGAATGTTGTTATACAGGATGTTGGTGAACGTGGTCAGCAGTTTATTGGCAACCATGTTCCAAAATAAAATTGGACGCCTGGCAGCGCCTAAAAAACGCGAACCGTATACTACCTCTGCGATACCGTCGCGGATCGGTTGCAAAAGATTGGGGTATTCCCGCGGGTCGTATTCCAAATCGGCATCCTGGATGATGATCACATCCCCGCTGGCATTCTGAATACCGGTTCTGACGGCTGCGCCTTTTCCCATATTATTTTCGTGGAAAATCGTGCGGATTTGTCCCTGCTGTTGCAGTTCACTTAAAATTTCTCTGGTTCCGTCCTTGGAGCCGTCATCCACAACCAGAATTTCATCAGCCAGTCCTGTTGCCTGAACGCGTTTGATGATCTCGGAGATTGTATTTCGTTCGTTATATGCTGGTATGATGACAGAAATTTTCATGGCGGGAATTATAAAGGATGAACAGCAAATCAACAAGGCATGGCGTGCTATAATTTGGATGTCGTTATGAGAATTTCCATGATATTAAATTTCAAAAATGAAATGGTTATGCATACGATCTCTGGAGGGGTAGGATGACCAAAATGACTCGCCCGCCCACTTCTGCAGCCACACCAGTAGCCACCGGTCCATTTGTGCCACCGCCAATTAACACGATTGAAGATACCGGTTTAAATCCATTGTGGCTTCAGGACCTGGCGCTGAAAATTTTTTACTTTCAGGGATACATGAGCGGCTTCAAGCTGGCAGAAGAAATTGCCCTGCCGTTTACGGGTGTGCTCAGCCTGATTCTGGATGCGCTTAAGCGCGAAAAATTAATTGAGGTGCGTTCTTCACAAACCGGAGTAGGGGAAGGCGCCTACATTTATGCCATCACGGGAGCGGGTATTGCACGGGCGAGAGAGGCTATCGAACGTTCGCAATATGCCGGTCCGGCGCCTGTACCGTTGGAGATGTACAACGATGCAATTCGACGGCAAAGCCGCGGCAGGCTGCAGGTGACGAACCGGGTGATGCGGCAGGTGCTTTCCCATGTGGTTCTTTCCGAAGATACTTACCAGCGATTGGGACCGGCGGTCAATTCGGGAATGTCCATTTTCCTGTATGGTCCGCCGGGGAATGGGAAAACTACCATAGCGCGCGCGATTGGAAACCTGATTCAGGCTCAGAAAATGTACATCCCTTACGCAATTTACGTGGATGGTCAGGTGATTACCCTGTATGATTCGGTCAACCACCAACTGGCGGGGGAAGAAGATGCCTCCGTGCAAGCTACGGGTGGGATGCGTTCCACGGTGCGTCGTGATCCGCGCTGGGTTCAAATCCGGCGGCCGTTCATCGTCACCGGCGGTGAATTAACCATGGCGGGTCTTGATCTGGTCTTTGATGACACCCTGAAATACTATGAAGCTCCCTTCCAGATTAAGGCAAACGGCGGGATTTTACTGATTGATGACTTCGGCCGGCAACAGGTGCGGCCTCGTGACTTGCTTAACCGCTGGATTGTGCCGCTTGAAAACCGGATTGATTACATGAGTCTGCACACCGGCAGGAAATTTGAAGTGCCGTTTGATGTGCTGGTGATCTTTTCAACCAATCTGCCGCCCAAAGAGCTGGTAGATGAAGCCTTTTTGCGCCGCCTGCGCCATAAAATTGAGATTACCGATCCGACTTACGAGGAGTACCGCGAAATTTTTAAGCGGGTTGCGGCTCAAAAAGGAGTTGCTTATAACGATCAAGGGCTGGCCTACCTGTTGCAGGAGTACTACATCAAGGCAAACCGCAAGTTGCGTGCTTCGCATCCACGGGATTTGTGCGACCAGATTCTGGATATTTCGCGCTACCTTGGAATGGAACCAGAAATGACCAAAGAATTGATTGACCGGGCAGTTAAATCCTACTTTGTGGAATTATGAATCGACTCTTTGAACTACCCAAACCAGTCATTTTTGCTCACCGCGGCGCATCAGCTTATGCTCCCGAAAATACAATGGCAGCCTTTCGCCTCGCTGCGCAGCAAGGGGTGGAGGCCATTGAGTTGGATGCCAAACTTTCAGCGGATGGTGAAGTTATCGTAATCCACGATACCACAGTTGACCGTACTACCAATGCAAAAGGAGAAGTGCGGAAGTTCAGCGTGCGGGAATTTCAACAAATGGATGCCGGCAGCCATTTTTCTGAGGAATTTCGAGGCGAGCCTGTACCCACCCTAAGACAGGTATTTGAGGAATTGGGTAAAAAACTATTCATTAATGTTGAACTGACGAACTATGCGACCCCGCGCGATCAACTTCCAGAGAAGGTAGCAACGCTGGTTAAAGAATATCAACTCGAAGAATGGGTTTTGTTCTCGTCTTTCAATCCATTTAATCTGATACGGGTCCGGCGGGAGCTGCCGGATTGTCCGGTGGGCATTCTGGCATTGGAAGGAACTGCTGGATGGCTGGCACGTTCATTCATCGGTAGATGGTTTGCACCTCAGATTATCCACCCCAATTTAAAGGATGCCAGCGCGGGTTTTATCCAAAAAGAACACCAGCGAAATCGGCGTGTTCATGTCTGGACGGTGAACGAACCGCAGGATATTGAACGGCTATTTCAGGATAGGGTTGATGGGATTTTTACCGATGATCCCCTTACCGCCCAGAAAATTCGAAATCAAATGTGAGCATGCAAAAGTTCTTCCCGTCCATCCGGAAATGTTTGAATATCCTTGTATTCCTTGTGTTTATCATGGCACAGGCTGCTTTGGGCACGCGGCAGAATTTCGTTGCTCACGCGGCGTTTGAGCCGCAAAGCGAATTGGATACCCGCGTCAGGCTGATCATGGATCAAATGTCGCCGGAACAAAAGGTCGGCCAGTTGTTTTTGGTGACTTTCAAAGGCACCGATGCGCGGCGCGATTCACCAGTTTACAAACTTATCGTTGATTATAAAGTGGGAGGTGTTGTTCTGCGGGCCGACAATGATAATTTTGAAGTGGCGGGTAATACCGTGCCAAAAGCGGCTGAGCTGATCCGCGCTTTACAAAATCATGTTTGGGACGCTTCGCAAACTCAAGACCGTAGCGCCGGTTCCCAAACACTCCCCTATATTCCCCTGTTCATTGGCATTTCACAAGAAGGAGATCTCTACCCCAATGACCAAATTTTCAGTGGCATGACATCCCTGCCCAGTTTGATGGCTATTGGGGCGACCTGGAATCCTTCCATGGCTGAAGCCGTTGGTAATGTTATGGGAAAGGAACTGCGGGCGATTGGATTTAATTTATATTTGGGGCCTTCCCTGGATGTGTTAGAAGTCACGGCGACCTCAGCCAACACCCTTGGCGTTCGAACATTTGGGGGTGATCCTTTTTGGGTGGGGGAAATGGGCAAAGCTTACGTGCGCGGCCTGCACCAGGGCAGCCGCGATCAAATGGCAGTAATAGCCAAGCACTTTCCCGGAAGAGGGGCCTCTGACCGTTTGCCGGAGGAGGAAGTAGCAACCGTTCGCAAGTCACTGGACGCGCTCCGTCAAATTGAACTGGCACCGTTTTTTGCTTCCATGCAGGCAGATATGGAGAGCAAAGCCCGCGTTGATGGGGTGATGGTTTCGCACATCCGCTATCAGGGTTTGCAGGAAAATATCCGCGAAATTACACCACCAGTCAGCCTGGACGCAGAGGCGATGCGCCAGGTGTTAACGCTGGAGCCGGCAGCGACATGGTATCAACAAGGGGGGGTTATTGTCAGTGATAATTTAGGCAGTAATGCAGTGAGGCGGTTCTATGATCCTACCGGCCAAACCTTTGATGCCCGGGCGGTTGCCAGAAACGCCTTCCTTGCCGGAAACGATCTGCTTTATTTGAACAATTTCATCGAACCTACGGACCCGGATAGCGCTACCACCATCATGCGGGTTGTGGATTCGTTCGCACAAAAATACCGCGAAGATCCTGCCTTCGCCGAACGAGTGGATCAATCGGTGGAACGTATTTTGAAATTGAAATTGCGTCTGTTTGGCGAGTTTCGCGTGGACAGGGTCCTTCCGCCAGCCAGCCAGCTGGCGGAGGTAGGTCGTTCACAATCGGTAGCGCTGGAAGTTGCCCGTAAGGCAGCAACGCTGCTCAGCCCTTCAGCCGCGGAATTAAATATCCGTCTGCCGCGCCCGCCGGAAAGCCGCGATCAGATCATCTTTTTCACCGATGTCGTCAATGCCCGTCAGTGCAGCACATGCGGAGATCAGTGGATTTTGTCGGTTGACAGCCTGAAAAATGCCGTAATCCGTTTGTACGGCCCAGCGGCGGGTGGGTCGATCATTCAGGGATACCTGTTTTCTTATTCTTTTCTCGATCTCAACACTTATTTGAATAATCCGGAGGGTTTAGCCGCGCTGGGGGTTAATCTGGCAGATGCTGAATGGGTGGTTTTCGCGTTGACGGGGGATATCTCCACGCGTCCAGAATCGCAAGCCTTGAGGCGATTATTGAATGAGCGCCCCGATTTGATTGTCAATAAAAAGGTGATTGTTTTTGCCTTTGGGGCGCCTTATTTACTGGATGCCACCGATATCGCCAAATTAACTGCCTATTACGGTTTGTACAGTAAAATACCGGCATTTGTGGATACGGCAGCCCGAATTCTGTTTCAGGAGCAAAGCGCTAACGGGGCTTCTCCAGTTTCCATTCCTGGTATCGGTTACGATATTATTCGGGTTACTTCACCCAACCCGCTTCAGGTCATTCCGCTATATTTTGATTTTCCGCCTCCCACTGAAAATGTGGAAGCTACAACGACCACCACACCTCAACCAACCCAAATCCCAGAGTTTAAGGTGGGGGATGTGGTGCCGTTTCGAACGGGGGTGATCATTGATCAAAACGGCAATCCAGTACCGGATGGCACCATCGTCCGTTTTATGATCAATACATTGGGCGAGAGCGGTGCAACTCAACAAATTGAAACCGTGACAACCGGAGGAATTGCCAGAGCAAGCTACCGCATAACTCTCCCGGCAACCATTGAAATTCGTGTAGTCAGCGAACCGGCAATGACTTCCCAGATCATTACCATCAACACCCAAAACGGCGAAGCCAATATTTCCACCGATGTTCCCACTCCACAGCCCACCTCAACACCAACACCGACCATTACGCCAACGATCCAACCTACTGAGGATGTGGAGGAGATTACTGAGGTAACGGTTGATTATGGGTTTAGCGATTGGATCATTATGCTGCTGATGGTTGGGGGAGGCGGCGCAGGAATTGCCTTCATTGGGCAGCGGCGGGTTTCATTGCGTTGGGGCTTCCGTTGGGGAATGATGGCAGTCATTGGGGGAATTGTGGCATATCTTTATCTGGTCAGCGGTTGGTTTGTGCCATTAGCGCCGTTTGAACAGGCTGGCCGATGGGGAGTGGTCATCACCAGTCTGGTCGGCTTGTTAAGTGGCTGGGGGATTGGGTGGTTGTGGCAGATGCGTTTACAAAAAGCCCAGCCACCAAACCGAAAAAATTAACGCAGCAAGGTCATCAAAAGACTGAGAACCATGAGGAAGGCGGTAATGGCAATGAGACTTTGCTCCAGCGGATAATTGATGAAACTCCACGGTGATGTGGTTTGTGTTTTGAGCAGTGGGAAGGTATGTCGGTCTCCCAGCAGGCTTTTACGGAAAACCTCTACTGACTCGGGGCGCTCATCCGGATGAAGACCCATTGCCCATAAAATACAGCGTTCCGTTCGCAGGGAGATATCGGGATTGATTTGGCGGGGTGGAATCAACCGGCTGGGGTCGAGGAAGCGTTCGCGGGCATCCGCAGGGGGTTCATTGGTCAAGAGGTGGTAGAGAGTTGCACCAAAGGCGTAGATATCGCTGCGCACATCGGTATGCCCGCTATCCCCGCCATATTGTTCAAGCGGAGTGTAGAGTGCGGTTCCCTGTCCTTGAAGAACGGTAATGGTCACTTCCCCTGGGGCAAGTACCTTAACCAGCCCAAAGTCCACCAGTTTTAACAACCCGCTGGGTGTCACTTTTAAGTTGGACGGTTTGATATCGCGGTGCAGGATGGGCGGGTTTTGACTGTGAAGGTAGGAAAGTGCGCTGGCCAGCTGGTCAGCCCAATTGAGAACTTCGGCTTCAGAAAGGAAACGGTTTTGTTGTTTGGCTTCCAGCATGAGGGTGCGCAGATCTCGGCCGGGGATGAAATCCATGACAAGATAATCGCGCGAACCGGTGGAAAAAAAGTCGGAAACTTTGGGTAAATTGGGATGATCCAATCTTGCCAGAACAGTGGCTTCGCGGAAAAACTGTTCGCGAGCCTCTTGCAATAAATCAGGAGGTAGCGAACGGTCGTGTTCAACTTCTTTGAGGGCGCACTGACGCCCTTCCAGGCGCAGATCATCTGCAAGGTAAATGCTGCCCATACCGCCTTGCCCGATAATACGGACAATGCGATAACGACCCCGCAAGACTTCTCCAGATTTTAGAGGCAAGGGCATTGGTCCAATCCCTGTTTGATGGGATTAGGCAATCTGGCTTCATTTTCGGCGCGTAACCAGAATGCCTGAAAATTACTTTTACACAAAGTGTCGATTCTTTGATATATTATACCTTACTGGGTGAGGCAATCATTCCCAATCCTGTACTTTGGAGACGGGCAGTGGATTCACATCTCGTTGATCAACCAATACTGATTGCACAGAGTGGACCGCTGAACGGAAAGCGGTGGGATATTTTTGATGGAATGACGATTGGGCGTGAAAAGGATTGTGATCTGGTCATTCCGGACCGGCAGGTTTCACGCTATCATGCCCGCTTTGAAGTGCGTGCAGATCGAACCATTCTTCACGATCTTTCCAGCAAAAATGGAACGTACCGAAATGGCAAACGAGTTGAAGAACCGGTTGTTCTTCAAGATGGTGATGTGGTTCAAATTGCACTGGTTCAGTATTTTGTATACCTTAGTTCCGATTCAACCTTGCCGTTGGGAACTGAATTTGAATTACCCATTGAAGAAGTGAAACATGAATTCAATAAACGGTTGGTTTTGGATAAACTTTCGCGGCGGGTATGGGTCAATGGAGAGGAACTTTTACCACCGCTTTCGGTTCCCCAATTTCGACTTTTGGAAGCGTTATATGACAACGAAGGAAAAGTTGTTTCAAGACAGGATCTGGTCTTGGCAGTATGGGGGGATGAGGAAGCCGTAGGTGTTTCAGAACAGGCTTTAGATGCGCTGGTGAGACGGTTAAGAGATCGTTTGGCGGTGTTAGACCCCAATCACGCTTATCTGATCACGGTGCGCGGGTACGGATTGCGGCTGGACAATCCTCCGTCTGCGCTTTGATAGATTTGGGACCTGATAAACTACCCTAAAAAAACTGAAAACAAATTGTAAGTTTGAACAATTGATTGTGAACCGGCTTTGGTTTAGTATTAATTCAAGAAATTTCTGCAATTCGATGTTTGTTTTAAGGCGGGAAGATCACTATGTTGAAACGCCTCCAGTCCGTACAAGATTCATCCCCCACAAAAGATTCAACCCTTTATTCGTTCAGGCAATCGGTCGCTGTTTCAGGTTACGAAAGCGGCCTGAATGAAACCAAGCCGGTAGAAGGCCGTTTCTATAAAGTGTTTAAGTTGAATATTCCCGCTCTATTTGAACAGAACTGGTTTGGGCCAAGGTTGTGGAAAAGCAAGTTGTATGACGGTATTTTGCCGGCCCTGGTGATGATTTTGCTGACCCTGTTGTTCAATCTTCTTTTTATACCGGTCAAAATTGTTTTCGGTACACCGGGATTACTAATCTATACATTGATTATTCTCGCCGGGGGGGTTTACACATTAGGCAAATGTGTGCAATTGCGCTTTGATGAAATTACACGCGCCTGGTATGGAGTGATTTCCGGTCTTTTGTTGTGGTTTGCGGTCAATACTTCCGGGCGTTTGGGGGAAATTACCGTTTCAATGGAAGTTGAGGCTATGATTCTGCTTTTGGCTGTTCTGGTCGTTACAACCTTGTGGAAAACCGTCTTTCCATTGGGGTTGAGGTTTCTGGCTTTTGTGTTTCTGGTTGATTGGACGCTGCGATTCTGGTTGGGTATTCACGCTTTTCTGGCTGAAAGTTTTGAGTTTTTCCAGTGGAGTTATTATCTGACCGGATTTATTTCGCTTTCTGGCTTGATCTTTTTCCTGATGTGGATGTTCTTAAAAGCCGAAAGTCGGGTTCATCATCTGTGGGCTGCGGTGGGGATTTGGTTCTGTACATTGATGGTGATGATTGTATTTTTCCGAATGCCGCTTTAAGATTCACTGGCTTATATCGGAGAATAGAAGCGTGTAGTTCCGCGTTCTCCTCCGGGTGGTAGATTCAACACTTCCAGATAAACCGACTTGATTTCGCTGGCGATTCGTTCCCAGGAGTAGGATTGTGCCAGCAGGTTTGCCTGTTCTCCCAACCGATCCCGCAGTTCGGGGTTGAGGATGAGTTCCTTCAGGCGGTTGCCGAGAATTTCCGGCTCACCATCGGGGATGACGAAACCGGTTATGCCATCCTGAACCAGGAAGGCCAACCCCCCCACCTGGGAAGCCACTACCGGTGTACCGCACGCCATTGCTTCCAGAGCAACCATGCCAAACGATTCATAATGTGAAGGAACAACAACGACATCGGCAGCGGAGTAGTAATAGGGCAACGATTCCTGGTCGCGTTTGCCGAGGAACAGGACGAAATCACGCAAACCCAAGCTTTTGACGAGATTTTGTAAGCGGGCCATTTCAGCGTTGACGCTGAGCTCACTCTCCTCCGGATCGCCACCAACAATTACCAGAGAATGTGGACAGCAAAGCAGTTCGGAGGCTTGCTGCATCCAGGCAACGGCGCGGATGAGCGTTTCCAACCCTTTGAGTGGTTCAATTCGCCCCACAAACAAGATCATCCGGTTTTTGATGGGGACACCGATGACCTCACGTGCCTCATCGCGCGGAATGGGATAAAAGCGGCTCAAATCCACACCGGGAGGAATCACGCGCAGTTTTTTAGAATTGGCTCCATATAGAAATTCCAGTTGAGATTGCTCTGCCGGTGTGGCAGCGATAATACGGTCAGCGGTTTGTAAAATTCTCCGTTCTCCTTCCAGCCGGTAATCCCCTTCGACTTCTTCTGGTGAACGGGCGATCCGGTTTTTCATAAGAACGAGAGTATGGAACATATGGATGATGGGTGTGTTCCACTCGGCTTTGAGCTTTTCTGCTGCGATTCCGGACATCCAGTAATGGCTGTGAATGACATCATATTGCAATCCCTTTGTACGGGTAAAATTGAGGATGCCTTGAACAAAATCCGGCAGATAACTGGCAAGTTCCTTTTTGGGGAGAGGGATTTCCGGTCCGGCGGGAATGTGAACAACCCGATTACCGTAACCCAGGTTATGCAAAACATGCGGAACGTGTTCATCCTGGGAACGGGTAAAGACATCCACATGGATGCCGGCTTTCCCTAAAAATCGAGTCAATTCAGCCACATACACATTCATTCCGCCGGTATCTTTACCGCCCAGGGTAGCCAAAGGGCAGGTGTGGTAGGAGATCATGGCAACGTTCATTGGAAAAATCCTTGCCCGAAAAATCTGTGTGCTGGTATAATTCGAACCACGCCACCGTAGCTCAGACGGTAGAGCAGGCGTTTCGTAAACGTCTGGTCAAGGGTTCGAGTCCCTTCGGTGGCTCTTTTGATTCTACTCTACTATAAAGTAACCAACAGGGTTTGAGTTGTAGAACCTTAAAGGCAAGCAGTATTTGACTGTACCGGTGAGGAGACCGTTGCGTGTTTTTTTTTGAAAGGCAACGGATTAATGAAATCCAAACCTTAAATGGATGCCAAAATCACAGGCGGGTCATTAAACCTCAACCTCTGAAGGCGTGAATCAGGGTCAACTTAAAAGCCAATGCGCAACCAATCGGTTCCGGTAATGACCGAAAGTGCCAGCAGGAAAAACAAAATCAGCAGAAACACACCGCAACCACAGCCAAGGCAGGAACCACTTCCAAACCCAATTCTGGATTGCAACCAGTTAAACAGGCGGTCCAGGAGGAACAATTTCAATAAACCAGATAAGCAGCCGGGGCGATTGTCCACTTGTTTTTTCCTTTCTCACTTCTCTCACTTCACACTCCTTTTACGAAAAGTGGGGAAAAAAGTTGCTGAATGAGAAATTTGTTATGATCAACAAAATTGTATAAACCTTCTTAATATCAAATGTGGAAATTGCTTGACAATTGCAGACTCCTGTCATTAAAATAAAACCATGAAACCTGACATGACATCTCCCAATTCACTGCATCATCATCATTTCGCCATATACCTCCGCTGTCCGATTCGGTGAGTGGTTGAGTCAGGTTTTGCGTCATCCAGCCAACCCCCGCCAATCGGCGGGGGTTTTTATTTATGAATTTTGTGAGGCAGGTATTTTATGACAACTTTCCGTATCTCTCTCCCCTCTAAAGGACGTCTATCTGAAGACGCGCTGACTTTTCTGGAATCTTGCGGTCTACAAGTATATAAGCCAAATCCACGCCAGTATGAAGCCGTATTACCGGATTTGCCGGATTTGAAAGTTCTCTTTCAAAGACCGGGCGATATTGTGGCCAGCGTGGCGGATGGTAGTGTTGATTTTGGGATTACCGGCCTGGATATGGTGATGGAAAAGAACCCCGAGCCGACCTCCATACTGATTTTGCATGAGGCATTGGGTTTTGGGGGCTGCACCTTGAGTCTGGCTATCCCGGAAAGCTGGGAGGGGGTGACAACGATGGAAGGACTGCAAACCTACACCCGCCGGTTAGGACGTCCGCTGCGGGTTGCGACCAAGTTTTCGCGCCTGACCGGAAAATTCTTAAGCAGGTATGCAATTCCTTTTACACTGATTTCAGCCGAAGGCACTCTCGAAACGGCTCCGGCGATTGGATATGCCGATGTGATCAGTGATCTGGTGGCTTCCGGGCAAACGCTGCGGGATAATCGCCTGAAGGTGATTGAAGGGGGGCAAATTCTAAACTCTCAGGCAGTGCTGATTGCGAATTTTTACCGATTGAAGGCCAGTGAAGCAGCCCAATCGCTTGCCCGCAATTTGCTGGAATTGATTGAAGCTCATTTACGAGGCAGTACCAATTACTCGGTGTTTGCCAATATGCGCGGCACCTCTGCCCAGGCTGTGGCTCAGCGCATTTTTGACCACAGCACATTACATGGTTTACAAGGGCCGACCATCTCACCGGTTTTCACACCTCACGGCAATGGAGACTGGTATGCCGTGCATGTGGTCGTCGAAAAGAATGATATTTACCGGGCGGTGAACGAACTGCGCGCGGTTGGCGGGAGCGGCGTGGTGGTTGTGCCAGTCACCTATATTTTTGATGAAGAACCCCCGCGTTGCCTGAAGATGACGCAGGCACTGCGTCTTGATCAACCGCCGGAATTATCTGATCTTGAAGGGGGCTTAATAAAATGAAACAGCCGCTCATCAAAGACTTACAAGAGCAGGTCAGTCGTCGGTTTGAGCAAATTCCTGCCTATGTGCCGATTGAACCGTTTGAGGTGATTGCAGAACGGGTGGGCAGAAGCCCCGAGCAAATAATTAAACTGGATGCCAACGAAAATCCTTACGGCCTTGCGCCTCAAGCGAAAAAGGCGCTGGCTGATCTGCGCTGGGGCAACATATATCCGGACCCTGAAAGCCGGGCTCTCCGCCAGGCTATTGCTGCCTATATGGGTGTACCCGTTGAACATATTGTGGCGGGGGCAGGCGCGGATGAATTAATTGATTTGATTTTACGTGTGATTTTACGCCCGAACGACTCGGTGCTGGTTGCACCGCCAACTTTTGGGATGTATGCCTTTGACGCGCGTATCAATGGCGGACAGGCGCTGGAAATCCCTCGTAACCGTGATTTCAGCCTGAATCTCGAAGAGATGAGGCGAGTGGTAAGGGATAATAAACCATCTGCCATTTTGCTGGCATCGCCGAACAACCCGGATGGTGGAATGTTGACCCCGCTGGAACTGGAAGAAATTTTAGGATGGGGTATCCTGGTCGTACTGGATGAGGCCTACATTGAATTCAGTGATGGCGGACAGCTAGGCGAGCAGGCTTCTCAAATTCATCAACCACTGAAGCGTGATAATTTAGTCGTTCTGCGGACGTTTAGCAAATGGGCCGGCCTGGCAGGACTGCGGGTGGGTTTTGGTGTGTTTCCACAGTGGATGTTGCCGGTTTTATGGAAAGTGAAACAGCCTTATAACGTCAGTGTTGCTGCAAGCGCTGCAGCAATTGCCTCACTGCAAGACTTAACTTGCCTGATCGAACGCGTGCAAAAAATCCGTTCGGAGCGGGTGCGTTTATATCAATTACTTGCTCAAATTGACTGGCTGGAGCCGATCCCCTCGCAGGCAAATTTTATTCTCTGCCGCGTGAAAGGACGTTCTGCAAAGGCGGTGAAAGCGGAGTTGATGAAAAAAGGCATCTTTGTGCGTTATTTTGACACACCCTTGTTGCAAAATTTTATCCGTGTCAGCATTGGATTGCCCCAGCATCATGATGTCCTGTTTCAAGCTTTGAAAGAAATGGAGGAAGAGCACTTATGACCACGGTGGAAACAAAAGGCCGTTTCGTTTCCCTCAGCCGCCAGACCCGCGAAACTTCAATCAATTTGCAATTGAATCTGGATGGAACGGGACAATTCCAGATTCAAAGCGGCATTGGGTTTCTTAATCACATGCTGGCTCAGGTGGCTTTTCATGGCTTATTTGATCTACAGTTGGAGGCTCAGGGTGATCTGGAGGTGGATTTTCACCATACTGTTGAAGACTGCGGTTTGGTAATCGGTGAAGCGTTTGACCGTGCCCTGGGTGACCGAAAAGGGTTGGTGCGCATGGCGGTACAATACGCACCGATGGATGACAGTCTGGCGCGAGTGATTGTAGATTTCTCGGGCCGGCCATACAGTGTCATCCGCGCCCGCTGGGCTGCTGATCAAATTGGCGGCGTCCCGACCAGTCTGTGGGAGCATTTTCTTGAATCGTTTGCACTCCGTTCCCGCTGCAACCTGCACGTAAAGGTACTGTATGGTAAAGATGGTCATCACCAGCTGGAAGCTGTGTTCAAAGCGCTGGGAAGAGCGCTTTGCGCAGCCAGTCGGCTGGATCCGCGCCGCATGGGAGAAATACCTTCCACAAAGGGAGCGTTGAATGTCTGATCAGGTGGTGGTGGTGGATGCCGGCACCGGCAACTTGCGTTCGGTGGTCGGTGCATTGACCAAAATTGGCGCATCAGTCAGGGTGACCTCGCTGGCTGAGGAAGTTTTGAAGGCAGAACGAATCGTTTTGCCGGGGGTTGGGGCATTTGGAGAATTCATGCAGGGAATTAACCAGAATCACTTGCAAGACGCCCTTAAGGAATTCATCCGGCGCGGCCGTCCGCTGCTGGGAATTTGTGTGGGTATGCAGGCCTTGATGGAGGTGAGCGAGGAGTTGGGGCGTTTTGAAGGGCTTGGCATTCTGCCGGGAGCTGTGGTGCGTTTTGAGGAATCTCCATCCTTCAAGGTGCCCCATACCGGCTGGAATCAGGTGTGGTTTTCACGCCAATCATTGCTGACCAAAGGGCTTTCTTCCGGTTTTTATGCGTATTTCAATCACAGTTATTATTGTGTACCTCAGAAGGTATCGCAAATTCTGGCTTTCACGGATTATGTGGTGGATTTTGCCAGCATCGTTGGAGAGGGAGCATTGTTTGGAGTACAGTTTCATCCCGAAAAAAGTCAGCAGGTTGGTGAACGCCTGTTATCGAATTTTCTGTCTATCTGATTGGTTGGGGTTTGAACATGGAAGATTTCACAATATTTCCAGCGATTGATTTGCGCGGTGGAAAGGTGGTGCGCCTGGAAGAGGGTGACCCTTCCCGCCAAACCGTATTCAGTAATGATCCGGCCGAGGTAGCTGATCGTTTTTTAAAGGCTGGGGCGCGTTGGCTGCATGTCATTAATCTGGACGGAGCTTTTGGTGATACACAACAGGCGAGGCAGAACGAAAGGGCGATTGCCCGCATATTGGAAATAACCTCTTCACTTGAGGCGCACATTCAGGTGGGTGGAGGACTGCGTACGATTGGGGCAATTCGGGATTTGTTAGATTTGGGAGTCCAGCGAGTGATTCTGGGTACACTGGCCGTTGAACAGCCCCAAGCAGTGGCAGATGCAATCCGCCAATGGGGAGCGGATCGAATCGCGGTGAGTGTGGATTTGCGGGCGGGAATAATGCAAACTCATGGCTGGCAGAAAAGCGCGCTTCTGCCGCTTGAAGAGTGGCTTCAAGGACTGGCGGATGAAGGTTTGCGCTGGGTGATGATTACAGATGTCGAACGGGATGGAATGTTGAGCGGTGCAAATCCTCAGATGGCTGATTGGCTGAAGGCGGATTCAAGACTTCGACTGGTACTGGCTGGCGGAGTGAGCCGCAAGGCGGATATTCAGGCAGCCAGAACCGCCGGCCTGGCCGGGGTGATTATTGGGAGAGCCTTGTACACGGGTGAATTGAATTTATCTGAATTGCTGCGGGAGGTATCCGATGCTGGCTAAACGTATCATCCCCTGTTTGGATATCAAAGACGGCAGGGTGGTGAAAGGAATCAACTTCATCTCCTTGCGCGATGCCGGCGACCCAATCCGGCAGGCCGCTATTTATGACGCGTTGGGCGCAGATGAACTCGTCTTTCTGGATATTCAAGCAACCCCTGCGGGACGCACAACGGTGGTGGATCTGGTGGCGCGTGTTGCTGAAGAAATCCGAATGCCGCTTACGGTGGGGGGCGGCGTGCGCAGTGTTGAGGATATGCGCCGTTTACTGCTGGCCGGCGCGGATAAAATCAGCATTAATTCTGCAGCGGTGCGCAACCCACAAATCCTACGCGAAGGAGCCGACCGTTTTGGCAGTCAGTGTATTGTTCTGGCTGTGGATGTAAGGCGGCGTATGGGGGGTGAGGGAGTCTCGGCAGGCTGGGAAGTGATTGTAGACGGCGGCAGAACACCAACCGGGCTGGACGCGCTGGAGTGGGCACAGCAAGCCGTGGGTTTGGGGGCAGGCGAAATCCTCTTAACCAGTATGGACCGGGATGGGACACGCGCTGGTTATGACATTGAACTGACCCGCACCTTTAGTCAGAACCTGCCGGTGCCGATTATTGCCTCCGGTGGGGCAGGTGAGATGGAACATTTTGCTGAAATTCTGAGTGCAGGCGGGGCGGATGCTGCTCTGGCTGCCACACTGTTCCACGATGGGGTGATTCAAATTCCCGATCTTAAGGCGTATCTGTTTCAAAAGGGTATTCCTGTACGTCTATTGGAGAAAGGAGAAGGATGATGAACCAGGCTGATGAATTGCAATTCGATGAGAAGGGGTTGCTGCCTGCGATTATCCAGGATGCCTTCAGTCAACAGGTGTTGATGCTGGGCTGGATGAGCCGCGAGTCCTACGAGCTGACCCGCAGCACAGGACTGGTGCATTTCTGGTCGCGCAGTCGTCAGCGTTTATGGAAAAAGGGTGAAACATCCGGAAATTTTATGCAGGTGGTGGAAATCATTGCCGATTGTGATCGGGATGCGTTATTGGTAAGGGTGTTGCGAAAAGGGCCGGCCTGTCATACCGGCATGATTACCTGTTTTCATAATCCGGTTGACAAGGAGGATGGAAAATAATGTTGTTTTTAGATGAATTGAGAGAAGTCATAGAAGATCGGCGCAAGAATCCCCGTGTGGGATCTTACACCAGTCAATTATTTGCCAGTGGTGAAGATGAAATTTATAAAAAGATCGGCGAAGAGGCAATTGAAGTCATTCTGGCCGGCAAGGGGCAGGGTAACCGGCGGATCGTAGAGGAAGTCAGTGATTTGCTCTATCATCTGCTGGTGATGTTAACGCTGAAAGGAATCTCACTGGGAGAAATTGAGGCTGAATTACGCCGCCGACATGGTGGATAAGGAAAAAATATTCCCCATCAAAATTAAATTGAAAAGGAAAAAGTCTTCCATTCGAGCAAATTACGATTATAATTAGGTCAATCCATTGCCCGGTTACAGGCAGACTACATCAGTTTGCACTGACCCGAAAGTTGCCCTGGCAAGGCATGCGTCTGTCCGTTACGCACCTTAAAAATGCTGTAACGAAAAAATCCGGCAGCCAAACGGCGGCTGGATGATTTTTGGCACCGCTTTTCCGGCAAGCGGAACTGCGGAGCCAATTTTTTTGCCTCGACATTGCGCCGCAGATCAGAGTGATCACAGCACTTGCGGTAAGGCGGTCGTTATGGCGTGTTTTTGTGGACGAACCAATGGTTTGTCCGGGACAGGCTCATGGTGAATAACCATGGCAATTTAACCAAAGACCGGGCGTCTCCGGCGAGGTTAACAGTTGAATATATTTTTCTACTTCAAAGGAGAAAAATGGAGATTCAAACATTTTCATATTGCTCTCCAAAATTGGAGTTGCGTCCCTGTCCTGAAAAGGGGGGATTTGGTCTATTTGCAATCGAGCCGATCAGCGCGGGTGAGTTATTAGCCATGTGGGGCGGGCAAGTTGTTACCGGTGAGCAGTTGCAGTACCTGCCGGTTGACCGTCAGACTCATGGGATTCAAATTCATGAAGACCTGTATCTGGTTCCAGTTACCCATGGTGAACCTGCTGATTACTTCAATCATTCCTGCAATCCGAATTGCGGGTTGGACTCGCCGATTTCGCTGGTGGCGATGCGGGACATTGAGGTAGGCGAAGAGGCTTGCTTTGATTATGCGATGAGCGATTCGTCGGATTACGATGAATTTGAGTGCCACTGCGGCTCACCCACCTGCCGTAAAACCATCACCGGTCGAGACTGGATGATTCCTGAGTTGCAGGAGCGGTATGCTGGTTATTTTTCACCGTATCTCCAGCGACGAATTGAAAAACTGCGTGAAGAAATTCGTCTCAAGGGCAACGGCAGTAAATCCATCAAAAAGACCAACGGAAAAAAATAATTCTTAACCTGAAGGGTTGAGTTTGGCAGTCATTTCGCTCTTAACCGATTTCGGTGATCGGGATGCGTTTGTGGGAATCATGAAAGGGGTGATCTGGAAGATTGCCCCTCAGGTTCAAATTGCCGACCTGACGCATTGGATCGAACCGCAAAATGTAATGCACGGCGCGTTGATACTCGGTCAGTCGTATGCTTACTTTCCGGAAGGCAGCGTGCATGTGGCGGTGGTAGATCCGGGAGTTGGCACCCAACGCAAAGCAATTGCCGCGCGCATCGGCAAGTTTTTCTTTGTTGCTCCGGATAATGGCTTGCTCACCCTGCCTTTGGAACAGTCTGAAAGGCTGGGAGAACCAATTCACGTGGTGGAATTGAACGAACCGCGCTTTTGGCTGCCGGAGGTGAGTAAGTCATTTCATGGGCGGGATATCTTTGCACCCTGTGCTGCCCATCTGGCAACGGGAGTGCCGCTGGATGAAATGGGAAGTCGGCTGGATTCCAGCGCATTGGTGCGTGTAGTCATTCCAAAACCGCAACCGATCAAAGGCGGTTGGCAGGCGCAGATTCTGATGGTGGATGTTTTCGGAAACTTAATCAGCAATCTGACGATGGATGACTTGGGCGGTCAAGCAATCCGCAGTGTACGGATTGCCGGGGTATCCATTGAACAATTCACCCGTACCTTCGGTGAGGCGCCTCCTGGTTCTTTAATCAGCATGTTTGATAGCTCTGGTTATTTGAGCATTTGTGTGGTCAATGGGAATGCCCAAAAGCAGTTGAATGTGCGGATTGGCGAACCTCTGGAAGTGATTACAGGTTAGTGGATAGCCACACTAAATTCAATCCTGTGTTGTTTCCAGCCCAAACTGAACCAGGATGCGGGCGATGTGCTTGGCGCCTTTCAGGTATAAATCCAGGCGGATATTTTCGTTCGGGGCGTGAGCCTGTGAACCGGGATGCCCGATACCTGCGGTAACAATAGGGACGTGCAGCATTTCCATGAAAAGATGGTTGGGGCCGGAACCACCACTCATCGGGATGATTTGCATGGGTCGGCCGTATACCTCAGCGGCTGATTCGACCACCATCTTGACAAAGGGATGGTCAACATCGGTGCGGGCTGGAGCCTCACCGCCCAGATAGGTAATTTGGACATCGCTAAAACCGTGATTGTCCAGATGCTGGCGCAGTTGGTGCAGTACATCTTCAGGCGTCTGATCGGGAACCAGCCGAAAATCCACCTTGGCGCTGGCCCGTGCCGGCAGTACCGTCTTTGAACCGGGACCTTGATAACCGGAAGTTAAACCGCAGATGGTACAGGTGGGCAACATGCTTTCTGCAACCCTCAATTCCACTCCCCCGGTCATGCCTTTCAAGAACTCTTTGATCCCGTAGCGGTTGCGATATTCGTCGGCGGTTTCAGGCATTAATTCAAATAATTCAAGGTCGCGTTTGGAGGGTGGGCGGACTTTATCGTAAAAGCCGGCCAGGAGGATGGTTTCATCAGGCGATTTGAGGGTATTCAATGCCCAAACCAGCCGCCAGGCGGCATTTGGGAAAATTGAACCACCCAGACCGGAATGAACATCCTGATTGGCGGTTTCAACCCGGAGTTCAACATAGCACAACCCCCGTAAACCGAGGTACTGTACTGGCACATCGCGGTGATCCACTCCACCAAACTCCCAGATGCAGGCGTCTGCCTGTAAGTTTGAAGCATGCGCTTCCATGAATGGTTTGAGATTTGGGCTACCGATCTCTTCCTCTCCCTCGACGACGAAGCGGATGTTGCAGGGCAGCTCGCCATACTCGGCAAGGATGGCATCTATTGCAAACAAGCGGCTGAGCAGATGTCCCTTGTCGTCGCTGACGCCGCGCGCAAATAACTTTCCATCCCGCAGCGTGGGCTGAAAGGGAGGCGATTCCCATAATTCCAGGGGTTCGGGCGGTTGCACATCGTAATGATTGTAGAATAAGAGGGTGCGCGGTGATTTGCCCGCCCGAAATGCGGTGACCACCGGCGCGCCAGCGGTGGGGATGATGTGGGTTTCAAACCCCCGTTTTTTGAGCATTTTTTCCACCATGCGGGCGGTATCTTCAATTCCCCAGTTTTGTGCTGATACACTGGGCTGCTCGCAAAATCGGCTCAGTTCGGCGATACTTTCCTCGAGATGTTCTTCCAGATAGCGGTCAATGCTGGTGAGGGTCATCATGCTGCCTCCGTTGGATTGATGGAATGCTAAAACGGGAAAAGGTTCAGGATAAAGGAACCACCGTAGGAAAAAATAAGCATTTTCAATACCTTGCCAATCCATGAAAAAAGCAAAAACTGCCACAATGGCATTTTGAGGATCCCGGCAGTGATTCCGGCTACATCAAAAATGGGATTTGGAACGAACGAAAGCACCAGAATGGTAATGGGACCGTATTTGCGCATCCATCGTTCAAATTTTTCACTCCATTCGGTCTTTTCGACAATTCCCTGCCCGCTAAAACCTGCCAGATACCCGGAAAGTTCCCCCAGGGCTGCGCCACTGCCAGCGGCAACTGCCACCCAAAAGGGATTGAACACCGCCCCCATGGCTGAGGTGAATAAAACACCCGGCAGCGGTAAAATCAACGTTGCGTTTGCCAGCAAAGATACCAGAAAAATTCCGGGATAGCCAAAAGACTCCAGCTCGCGGACTTTTTCACGGTTAATGTAAAGGAAAATGGTCAAACCCACCACAAAAACCAGGGCAAGGATGCGGGCAATTTTGAGGCGGGTTTCTTTATTCATTCGGGGTTGTGTTCTTTATTTTCCAAAAGGGTTTCGATGCGGGAGATGACCATATCCAGTGCTACTGTATTAAAACCCCCTTCGGGAATAATCACATCGGCGTAGCGTTTGGAAGGCTCCACAAAATCCATATGCATTGGGCGGACGGTGTTGAGGTACTGTCTAATAACCGACTCGGTGGTACGCCCACGTTCGCGGATATCCCGTTCCAGCCGGCGGATGAAGCGCAAATCTGGATCGGTATCCACAAAGATTTTGACATCAAACAATTCTCTGAGTGCAGGTTCGGCAAAAATGAGAATGCCCTCTACCAGAATTACCCGCTGGGGCTCTATATGAATGGTGCGACTGGTGCGGGTGTGGGTGGTAAAGTCATAAACCGGCAATTCAATCGGTTCCCAGTTTTTCAGTTTTCTAATGTGTTCAATCATCAAGGACGTTTCCAGCGAATTGGGATGGTCGAAATTGACCTGTTCACGCTGGGCGGGGGGAAGGTCTTTCAAATCGCGGTAGTAAGCATCGTGAGGGAGATACGCAATCCGGTGGGAACCGACCCGCTTCAGGATTTCGGTTGCAACGGTGGTTTTCCCGGAGCCGGAACCTCCGGCAATGGCAATAACGAGAGGGGAAATTGCAGGTTTCATCTAACCAGATTATAGTCGAAAACCCTCGAGGGCGGGTTAATCCAACAAAACAAATCGCAGTTGCCGGCTGTGAGTGTCCAAAATGCAAAAAGAACGCTCTTCTTTGCGTAAACCACCTAGCGCGCCGGGGTTGATCAGACGGGTATTGCCATGCAGGGTATCTTCGCGGCGGTGTGTATGACCGTGAAAAAGCAGGTCGAATTGCTGACTGTTGAGCAAGGTTTGAAACTGAGAAAAGATGTGACCGTGGGTAACTGCGATACGCAATCCGTCAATTTCGCCCTGAAAGACTGACCCCGCATAGGAATCGGGATTCATTTTCAATAAGGCTTCGCGCATCTCCCCGCTGGTAAAATCGCCATTTCCGAAAGTGAGAATAACCCGAAAAGCCGAGAGGGACGAAAGAGTTTCGGTGGTGGTTACGTCTCCACAGTGGATGATGGTATGAATATCCTCGTCTTCGATCATCTGCAGGGCTTTATACAGGTTCGTCAGGTGATTATGGGTATCGGAAATAATGGCAATTTTCATGAATCTCAGGCAACCTCCAGAGAAGCAATCTCAATATCCGCGTTGAGAAAAGCCAGCCGCAGGGCTTCTTGCTTTTGGGGGGAGAGGTTTTTAATGACCAGCCGTAAGTAAAAACCGCCATCCGGCTGGGTGTCATTGACAGAACGGAGGATGTTACCGCCAGCCTGTGAAACCAGATGGGCAAGACGCGCCAGCACTCCCGGACGATTGGCGTTCCTGGTTCCGCTGATTGAAAATGTCGTCCAGTTCAGGTTTTGTTGGGAAATGCCGGCGTTGATTAAAGCATCAGCAAAATCCAGTTCGCGAATAGCACCCGATCCAACCGAGGCATACAGATCTTCCAGGCTGGAGGCTGCCAGTGTTTCCAACAATATCACAAAGCGCACCGGTTCGAGTGTCTGAACATCCTCAAGGGCAAGGATGCCATGCTGAGCCAGAATTGGTTTGATGATTTGCCGCCCTTTTTCCGCACTCTTTTTTAATGCTTCGGTGACCAGCACAGAGCGGAGCAGGCGGGCGGTGGAATTGTTGGCATAAGCCAGCCATTCTTCAGTGGGAGGCTGGCGAGTGCCATCGGTAATCACTTCAATAACATCTCCAGAATGAACGCGATCCGAAAGACGCACAAGGGCGCCGTTCACTTTGACGGCGCTGATTTTATCGAGCAAAAATTCCTGTTGAATGGAAGCAACCGCATCCAGAACGGTTGAACCTTCGGGGAGGAAACGTGTGCCGCCGGTGGGAGTTAAAATTTCTACCGGGCGGTAGTGGCTGATGTCTTTGCCTTGTTGGATGGCGTACACTACACCCCAATGGTTTTCCCCTTCCATATCCCGAGTGGCAATGGCTACCTCTACTGCCCCTAAATCCGGCAGCCAGGCTGTGATTTGTAAGGCGCGGTACCCATTCTGCGGACAGGCGATGTAATCGTCGAAACGGTTTTGGTCGAGATAGGGTCCCAAGAAGCGGTTGACACGCGGCAATAATTGATAACAGGCGGATTCATCATCTTCATCCACAACCATGCGAAAACTAACGATGTCGTTCACATCGCGAAACGAATTCATGGAAGTTTTGCGGGCGCGCGCCATTCGGCGCAGTTTCTGCCATGACTGCCAGTAGCCGTTGACAGTAATTTCAATTGAACCGCTCAAACCGCTTTTTTCCATGATACCGCCGAGTTGTTCCATCATGGGATTGATGAAGTTCAGGTCAAGGCGGGGATCGGCATCAATAGTAGATTTGACAAAGGTATAAGTTTCCGGTTCAGCGTAAGGAAAGGCGAGATCTTCGATCCAGCGCCGCCAGCGGTAACAGTTAAGCACCCCTGCCAGTTTGCCGTAAGCACGGATGGCTTCAGTGGCTTTCAGTTGCCGTTTGTGGGCGGGCATGTGGTGCAGGGTGAGCAGGTTGTGGCTTTTGTCCGCCAGTTTGACCAGGAACACGCCCGGATCACGGTATTGGGCAATTTTGCGCAGGGTTTCCATTTCCCGCGAGCGTCCATCGCGCGGGGCGCTGATTTTGGTAACTCCATCTACAATATAGGCAATTTCTTCTCCCAGTCGGCCCGGAAAGTGCCGTTTAATCTGTTCCAGGCTCTCTCCCTGATCTTCCACACTGTCATGCAGTAATGCGGCAATCGTCCAGGCTTCATTGGCTACCAGTTTATCTACAAAGGCGGCCACCCAGGCACAATGCGTTTCAAAATAAGGCTCACCGCTCAATCGCAGTTGACCGGCGTGCAGTTCTTTACCCCAGCGGTAGGCTTCGGCGATGGCGGGTGTGCGCGGGATAAAAGCGCCGGGGTTGAACTCATCATCCAGACGGGGGCGAATTTCGTGAACCGGTTTGATATTGACCATGGGATTCCATTTCCTGCCGATAAGCACCAACTTTAATTGAAAATTTATTTTAAGCGCATTCCGTAAAAAGTGACTAAAATTGGGGTGTGGTCAATTCCAATCGTAAACCTGCCTTGAGGAGTAGTCAATTGATGAAAAAGTTGCCCCTTGTACTCTTGATCTTCAGTATCGTTCTAATTGCCTGTACTGGTCAGAAAGCAACCCCTGAGCCGATTAAGGTTGAATTACCTGAGGGCGTGGTAGATTCGTTGAGCCGTAACCTGAAAGTGGAAGCCGGTCAGATTGAATTCAATAAAATTACTCAGTTAGATTATTCGAACACCTGTCTTGGCATCCCGGCCGTAGATGAGCAATGTGCCGAAATGCTGATTCGGGGCTATCAGGGAATCATCTCGCTGGATGGTGCTCAGTACGAGTTTCGCAGTGATCAAACGGGGGAACGCATGCGAATCGTCCCCATCGCGCTGAAGGCGGCTCAATCGGTCCTGGCCAATCGGTTGAATGTTGAACCCGAATTTGTGCGCTGGGTTTCCATTGAAAAAGTGGACTGGCCGGACAGTTGCCTTGGTTTGGAACAACCGGGGATGAACTGCAACATGGTCATTACCCCCGGTTTTCGCATTTTGCTTGAATCGGGTGGGATTGTTTTCGTCTTCCGCACCGATCTCACAGGTAAACAAACTGTGCTGGAAATGTTTAGTGATTGATCTATTAAGTCTTTCCACTCTTCTCCCTGATTATTCAGAAAGAAAGGCGGGGTTGTCTTACCGTGAACTGTATTGATGGGGAGTTCTTTCTTCATTGCGGTCTGTAGCGGGAGGTGGTTCAGGGGTAAGCGCAGAAATTTCAGCGCGCAATTCCGGGGTCATTTCAATTTCCAGGCATTGGAGAAGTTGTTTTAACTGTTCGGAGTTGCGTGCGCCGATGATTGGAGCCGTAACGGCCGGGTGACTGGCTACCCATGCAACCGCCAGCGGAGCCGGTTCAAAGCCGTGTGAACGAGCCAATTCGCTGAACCGTTCAGCAAGTGTGTATAGCAAAGGGTCGCCGTAACGGGTTTGATACATTTTGTTTTCAACAAGGCGGCCGCTGGGCGGTTTTTTATTCACGCCGTATTTACCGCTTAACAGCCCGCCGCCCAGAGGGCTGTAAGGGATAACGGCCAGCTGTTCGGCTTGTGCCATCGGTAAAATTTCAACCTCTGCCTGTCGTTTGGCAAGGTTGTACATCGGTTGAATCACTTCAATGCCGGCCCAGCCATGTTGGTGAGAAATGGCCAGCGCTTTCATGATTTGCCACGCGGCGAAATTGCTGACCGCAGGATATAAGATCTTTCCCTGCTGAACGAGATCATCCAGCGCGCGTAAAGTTTGTTCTAAATCAGTGAGGTCGTCAAAATGATGGATGAAGTAAACATCAATCCAATCGGTATTCAATCGTTTCAGAGATGCTTCAACAGAACGCAGAATGTGACGACGGGATGCCCCGCGGGCGTTAATATCTTCGCCGGTTGGAAAATAGACTTTGCTGGTGATGATCACCTCATCACGGTGACCGTGAATCAATTGCCCTAGAATTTCTTCGGATCTGCCGCCAGCGTATACATTTGCACAATCAAAGAAGTTGATGCCGGCATCCCGACAAAGTTGGTACAGCTGAGCGGAAGTATGCGGGTCTGCATCACCTCCAAAGGACATTGTACCAAAACACAGTGATGAAACCTGTACGCCTGTTTTGCCTAAGACTGTATATCTCATAGTTCATTCCTGAGGATGAAATTACATAGAGGAGTGTGATAATGAATACATATTGTGAATTGCCGGTCTTTTCAGGTAATCATACCATCATCCGAAATTCACAGATATGACGAATGGTGGTATTCTTTGAATGAATTTTTTGTTATGATAATACCGATTCCAGTATCAAAAAAGAGAATAGATTCTTTTAATCCAGTGCGGTCAAGGGTAGAGAGGCAGTTTCTTTGACCCATCGCCGGCAGATAGTTTTCTTTTTTTGAAATCATCATGGTAGAGCTTTCCATACCGGTAATCCGAACCAAGGTCATTCTTCCACGCCGACGAGCGGATATTCTTACGCGGCAACGGTTGATTTCCACTCTGGATGATCTGAGTGATAATCGCCTGATCATTATTGCCGCACCTGCCGGATATGGGAAGACATCCCTCCTGGTTGATTTTGCTCATCAGACCCCAATGCCGGTTGGCTGGCTCTCTCTTGATGCAATGGATGCCGAGCCACAGCGATTTGTTGCCGGCTTTATTGCTGCTCTTCAAGAAGTTTTTCCAAAATTTGGAAAAACCAGCATTCCGGCAATTAACGGTATGCCTCAGGAGCGTCTGAATCTGGAATCGCTGGTTTCTCTGATTGTTAACGATATTTACGAAACCATTGACGAGCACTTTGTTTTGGTGATTGATGACTACCATCTGGTTGAGAATATTCAGGAAATCAATTATTTCATTAACCGTTTCCTGCTTTTGGCGGATGAAAACTGCCATGTGATGATTTCCTCGAGACGGTTGCTCCCGCTGGCTGATATGCCGTTATTAGTAGCCCGCTCCCTGGTTGGCGGCATCAGCTTTGAGGAACTGGCTTTTCAGCCCGAAGAAATCCAGAATTTATACTTGCAAAATTTTGGCATCTCGCTTTCGGAGCAACAGATTGAAGAACTTTCCCGACTGACAGAAGGATGGATTACGGGGTTGATTCTCTCTACACAGGTTGAAAATGGTCAGGTTAAAACTCGTTTTCAGCCGAAAAAAGTTGCTGGTGTAAGCATTTATGATTATCTTGCCCAACAGGTTTTGGATCAACAAAGGGATGAGCTGAAAAAGTTTCTGTACCGGACTTCCCTCTTCGAGGAATTTAATTCGCAAATTTGTGAAGAAGTGCTTGGAAAAGGCTTGAAGGTTCAAGCCAACTGGCAAATTTTGATGGAGGAAGTTCAAAGAAATAACCTGTTTGTCCTTCCAGTAATCGAAGAAGACCGTATCTGGCTGCGGTATCATCATCTCTTTCGTGATTTTCTCCAAAATCGCTTATTCAAAGAATTCCCTGATGAAGCCCGGCGGATTCTTGACCGACTTTCAGAATATTACCAGGAGGTAGGAGAGTGGGAGCGGGCCTATCACATCTACGACCGGGTGGGAAACAAGGCAGCCAAAGCCCGCCTGATTGAACGAGCCGGTGCGATTCTGGTTTCCAAAGGCAGAATTCTGACCCTGCAAAGCTGGATGGAAGATCTGCCCTCCCTGTATATCGAGCGTTCCCCATTGTTGCTGTCCATTCAAGGGGCAGTGCGGGTGATGCTTGGAGATATTCGTGGCGGAATTGAAGCCTTTGACCTCGCGTTGGGGCTTTGCGGTGAGGATGAGAGCACTCTGGTTGCTCATACATTAATCCGGCGTTCTGGCGCGTTCCGTATGCAGGGTGAATATCGTCGTGCACTGGAAGATGCGGATAAAGCCCTTCAAGTCTTAAGTCATCTTCCAGAGGAAAAGCAATTGTTTGCAAGCGCCCTGCATGCCAAAGGAACGGTATTGCACTATTTGGGAAAAATCAATGAATCGTTGACATGGCTTATTCAGGCCAGAGATATCTTCTTTGATTTAGGTGATGAAGAATCGGCTGCCAAAGTTGCCATGGAAATTGCCATGGTCTATCGTTACCTCGGAAATCTGGAACACGCCGAGAAGATCTACAAAGATACCTTATTGTTTTACCAGAACAGTGGTAACGTTATCTGGCAGGCCAATTTATTGAATAACCTGGGCGTTTTGCATTCTCTGGCAGGATTGTACGAAATCGCCATAGAGGAATTGGAAAAAGCCATACAGTATGCCAGAATGGGAGGATACAGCCGCCTGGAAGCGTATGCATTGACCAGCCTTGGGGATTTGTTCAAGGACGTGGGTGCTTTTGTAGAGGCCGAACAGGCTTATCAAAAAGCCTCGGCATTAATCCAGCAAATCGAAGACCAGTTCCTTCGGTTTTACCTCACGCTGGCAAAGAGCGATTTGCTGCTCGCAAAAGAACAGATTCCCGAAGCGGAAAAAACCTTGCTTTCCGCGTGGCAAACGGCAATGGAGGCGGGTTCACTCTATGAAGAAGCTCTGTGTAAATGGGTATCCGGGAAAATTGCGATAGCCAAAGGGGAGTTTGACATCGCCCGTGACAGTCTCACAGAAGCGGAAAACTATTTCTCAATTGAAAGGCATCATGTGGAAGCCATCCGCTGCCGAATGTTGTTGCTGGTGGTACATGCCCGCGTGGGTAATGAATTGGAGCTGAAGAAACGCATGGAGGAATTGCTGCCGGTAGTGCGGGATGTCAAATTCCATCATTTAATCGGATGCAGTGGTGAACCCCTGGAGCGGATTTTCCAGGGAGACAACGTTTTTTCAGAGGAACTGCGCGTATTATCTGCACCCTATCTGAAGGTGATTCGGCAGCACAACCGCCAGCTACCCAATGTTCGTAAACAACTCAGACAACAATCTCAAGAAGTGCCCGTTTCTCCACCGGAATTGACCATTCTGACTTTTGGAAGGATTCAAGTTTCGCTTGGCGATCACATCATCAGTGGGATGGAGTGGCGTTCTCAAACAGCGCGGGATTTAATGCTGCTTTTAATGCTGCACCCCGAAGGTTTGACCAAGGAACAGATTGGGTTAATTTTCTGGCCGGATATCAGTCCGGCGGAGTTAAAGATTCGATTTAAGAATACCATCTATCGTTTGCGCCACGCAGCCGGGAAAGATGTGGTGGTCTTTGAGGACGACCTTTATTACTTTAACCGCGCAATAGATTACGAAGCCGATTTCGAAACCTTCAATCGCGAAATTCAACTGGCCGGGCTTGCCCGAAAAGCGGAACATGAAATCACCCATTATCGGAGAGCCGTTGAATTGTACAAAGGCGATTTTTTACCGGAAATCAATGAGGAGTGGGTGTTGGGTGAAAGAGAACGTTTGCATCAAAAATTCATGACCGCGCTTAAGCGGTTGGTTGACTTGTATTTGCAAACCTCTCAACCGGTAGAAGCCCTGGTGTTTGCAAATAAATATCTTCAATTTGACGCCGTGAATGAAGAAGTTCATCAAATGATCATGCGCTGTTACGCCAGCATGGGTAATGTGAGAATGGTGGTCAAGCAATATCAGAAATTGAGTTCCCTGCTGGAAAAAGAATTGGGCAGTCAACCCAGCCCGCAAACAGTATCTCTTTACGATTTGCTGACCCGCAATCGCCGCAAAACCGAAGCCGATATCTGAACACATCTTAATAAAATGTTAACCATTCGTTAACATTAAAACACCCAAAAACAGCCTCAAAACCGGTTTACGGAAGCCTCTTTGGAAGCCTACCCCTGATTAAACTGAATTTATCCAAACACAAGAAAAAAGGAGAGGCTGAAATGAAAAAGATCAATTCGCGTGTCGTGTGGTTTGTTTTGACGGTTGCCTTGTTCGTTTTGGGTTCGGGTGCACCGGAAGCTGGCGGCGGCATCATCAACAAAATCATCACTTTCCCGGGTTGGTAATCCTGCGCTAAATTTCTGCTTGAATGATACTCCTTGCAGCGGTCATTGCAGGCCTGACCCTTGGGCTTATTCGAGCAAAAGTCGGCAACCGCCCTTACCGTCCCTTCTCCATGCGCTGGGGTTGGATGGTTCTGGTGGCGCTCATCATCCAGTGGCTTGCTTTTGGGTTTCCCCTCACAAGAGCCATTTACCCGGATGAGGCAGCAAGTATCAGTTTAGTCCTTTCACAATTTATTTTGCTCATTTTTGCATGGTTCAATCGGAAGATTCCCGGTTTCTGGCTGCTGATCACCGGTCTGGTGCTCAATCTATTGGTCATCAGCCTGAACGGCGGCTTTATGCCCATCAGCCCGGAAACTACCCACTGGTTGCGGGGTGACCCTATTTCAGCCGGGTGGGAAGTCGGTGAGCGGTTAGGAACGGGAAAAGATGTTGTGCTCCCGGTTGAACAAACCAAACTCGAATTTCTTTCCGACCGTTTCCGAACACCCGATAACCCGTATTACCGGGTTGCCTTCAGCGCAGGGGATGTATTGATTGCATTTGGAGCATTCTGGTTGTTGTGGTCAGTTGGCGGGCGGTCAGAGCAAAATTCGAGAAAGGAGACTTAGCGATGACACCTACACTTATGGAAACAAGAAAAAGCAATTATCGGGATGTTTCAGAAGAATACGGCCGCATCCTCACCGCAGCGGTAATCAGTGCTCAATTCCGGCAATTACTGCTAAGCAATCCAGCCAAAGCGCTGGCAGCAGGGTTTGGCGGTGAGGCTTTTCAGCTTAGCAGTGAAGACCGTTCTCGTTTGGTTGCCATTCGGGCCACCTCATTGGCAGATTTTGCCTCCCAGTTGAGCGGTTACAACGCAAACCGCTCGGTTCAATCGGCGGTGTGTGGAGATTAAAGGTCGATTCACATTAAAAAGGTATGGGGATATCGGAAATCGTTTCCCTGCCCGTACATCGAAGCCTGCGCTTCAGCTCACAAGGAATGGACTCCATGATTACAGGGAATCTTTACTTTGGCGGTGATTTCTTCAACCGCCTCGCAAAATTAAAAACCCCTCTCGTAACAGAGGTTTGGGGTGAGACGGGCGATCTGGCTGCACAATGGCTGCAGGTTGAAGGATCGTCCAGTTTGCTATTTGAAATTGTGGTCAAAGCAGTTGAATTGCTGGAAGTTAAGCATTGTCAGGTGCTGGTTTTATGTGCAGATGGCACTTTCCACCGACAGGCATATTATCAGGCTCAAACCTTGTTAAGCCGCTCCAACGGCGTTTTACGCAATTATCAACGACTCAATCATTTTCTTCAAAGAGTAGCCCTCAGTGATGGGCCTGTGCTGATTGGTTATCGAGATACATATTTAGGGGCAGAAGAACGTCGTTTGTTAAAACTTCAGTCCAATGAAAATCTGGTGCTCATTCCAATGAGGTTGGAAAGCGAACCGGTCGGTATTTTCGGTCTCTCATTTGACCGGTTCCATTCCATTGAACAGCGCTTACCGTTGGCGATGATGTTCTCCGAACAGGCCGCCCAAGCCATTCAGCGGGAAGGTTTGGCACTGACGGAAGAAGAATCAGCAGTTGAAATTGTGCTGGCCTTAGCCAAGGCTCTTGAGTCCAGAGATCTTTCCACCGGTTCGCATTGTCGTAGAGTAACCCGTACTGCCGAGCAGGTAGCCCTGCGCATGGGGTGTACCTTCCGGGAGATCCAGGATATTCGAAGGGCTGCCTTGCTTCATGACATCGGCAAGATTGGAATTCCGGATCAAATCTTACATAAACCCGGTCCACTCTCCGAGCGTGAATGGGCGATTATGCGTCAGCACCCCGAAATTGGGGCGCGCATCTTGAGGCTGGTGCATGGCTTAACTGAGGTTGCCAGACTGGTGTTGGCACATCATGAACATTACGATGGCTCCGGGTATCCCTATGGTTTGAGCGGGGATGCTATCCCTTTGGGCGCGCGTATTCTCACGGTGGTGGATGCCTTTAGCGCAATGACCACTGACCGCATCTATCGGCCGGCTCTATCCTACCGTGATGCAATAGCAGAATTAAAACGATGTGCAGGTACCGATTTTGATCCGCGGGTTGTGGATGTTTTCCTTGAAATGTTGAATGCAGATTCGGATGGGATGGAAGATGTAGGGTGAAGTCATCCCAATCTTAAGCCGGGTGCCCCGTGCGAAGTGTACAGCGCGACGGGGCACCCAATTTTAATTGATCTTCAGGATCTGCCTTACCCGCTAGAAGCGGCGCGCCGATTAATCAGGCTGATACGGACTTCAGGCAGGTCGGTGTAAAGCAAATACAGGGCTGAAAGAAAAATGCTCAGCAGAGTTAAAAAAACATATGAGGTGTTTAAGCGCACCGAGCCGTCAACAAGAATTGAGGCACGTGGCATGAGCAGCATCAGGCGACTGATGATATTGAAGCCATGAGCAAAGGAAATCAGATACCACGGCCACAGCTGAACTGCCCCACGAAATACCAGTTGAATGGAAGCTACTAACGCCAGAATGGCAAGAAGAAAGGGCAACCACCATTCCTGTGTGGTAGGCGAGTAAGATTCAGGAGGTAACAGTAAAATTGGAAAAAACTGGATAATTAACAAAATAATGACAACCTTCGGTTGGGCTAGTTTTTTCCGCAACATAATTGAATTGCTCCCGATTTGGAATTGAAATAAATGGGAATGACTTACAGGACAATATTACAATTGGTGAGTGTAATTGTCAAGCAATACTGTTGGAAAATGGAGGTAAGTAAACACTTGACAATTTGAGCATGTTTCTCTATTATATGCACTATGCAATTTCAAGCAATATCGAAATTGCTGGTTTTGATTAATTCCCTCTTTTTTTATCGTGAATATGCGAGATTTTGCCTTTCGGGAAGGAGGTGGTATTGTTCTACATAAAAAGGGATTATCAAAGGCGTGGATTGAATTTCATGCCTGACGGGGGATAAAACTTGAATATGTTCATCAATCATTTGCCAATATATGGAGGAGAAAATGCGTTCCGTAAAATTTTTTAGTTTGTTAATTGTGGCTGCCCTGATCCTCTCAGCCTGTGCGCAGGGAGGCAGCACGGGCGGCCAGCAGAAAGAGCTGAAGGTGGCTATTCTGGCTCCGTTATCCGGCCCAGTGCCGACTTTTGGGGTATCCACCCGTGATGGGGCTTTGATGGCGATTGATGAATGGAATGCTAAAGGCGGGGTATTGGGGATGAAGATTGTCCCAATCGTTGAGGACAGCCAGTGTACACCCGACCCTGCCGTCAATGCCGCCAACAAAGTAATTGATCAGGATGGGGTCAAGTTCATCATCGGCGAGGTATGCTCCAAAGCGTCCATTCCGGTATCCGAGATCGCCAATTCCAAGGGCGTTATTCAAATCAGCCCAACTTCCACAAACGCGCAAGTCACCGTGGATGCCAACGGCAATGTGAAACCCTACATCTTCCGTGCCTGCTTCATTGATCCTTTCCAGGGTTATGTGGGCGCCAAATTTGCTATTGATAAATTGGGTGCCAAGACCGCCTTCGTGATGCTGGATCAGGCCAACGACTATGTTAAGGGTCTGGCAACCGAGTTTTCCAAGAATTTTGAGATGATGGGTGGTAAGGTGGTTGGAACTGAGTCCTACACTGCCACTGACACCGACTTCTCGGTCATTCTTGGTAAGATTGCGGATGCTAAACCGGATGTTGTTTACCTGCCTGACTATTACAACATTGTCAACTTGGTCACCAAACAAGCCAAGGAAAAAGGGATCAACGTGCCCTTCGTCGGTGGTGATGGTTGGGATTCGCCTGACCTGGATCTGAACTCTGCTGCAGGCGGCTTCTTCACCAATCACTATTCACCGGATGACCCGCGCCCCGAGGTAGTCAATTTCCTGAAAGCCTACGGCGATAAGTACAAAGATGAAAGCGGTAATCCCAAAGTTCCAGATGCTTTAGCAGCGCTGGCTTATGATGCTGCCAATGTATTGCTGCAGGCGATCAACGATGCGGGTACGACCGATACGGCCAAAGTAAAGGAAACCCTGGAGAAAATTACCTACAAAGGTGTTTCCGGTACCATCACTTTTGATGCCAACCATAACCCGATCAAATCGGCTGCATTACTGGCGGTCAAACCCGACGGGGTTAAATTCGAAACCATTGTTAACCCCTAGTAATCCAAGTGTCTAACCGAACCATGGAGGGCAGCCTCGAGTTGCCCTCCATCTTTGGTTTGATCCTGTTCCCATTGTTTTTATTGCAAGAAACAGGCATTCCCGATTTGGAGGTGCTCGACCGATGCAACAGTTGAGCGGTTCATCTCAAGCAGCAATTCCTGCGCCAACCAGAAAGAAACGACCACCCCTTGCCTGGGTTGGTCAAGCATTTTTTAGTATCCTCGGTATTGTTGTTGCAGTGATTTTGATCAGCAACCTGATCCGCCAGCCAACCCTGTTTGCGCAATTTTTTATCAGCGGGTTGCAATTGGGTTTTGTGTACGCCATGATCGCTTTGGGTTACACGATGGTTTATGGAATTGTCAAACTGATTAATTTTGCCCACGGCGATGTCTTTATGGTAGGTGCTTTTGTATCCTATTTTGCGGTTGCCCGTTTTCGGCTTCATCAATGGCCCCTGGCAGCATTTCCCCAAATTTCACCCGGGCTGGGTGTTGTAATTGGTTCAATTACGGTTATTTTGCTTTCTATGGTAATCTGTTCTGCCTTAGCGGTGACCATTGAACGGGTTGCCTACAAACCCTTGCGAGATGCGCCGCGTATTGCGGCTTTAATCACAGCAATTGGGGTTTCATTTTTCCTAGAATATTTTGGAGCTTTGAATTTTGTTTTTTCACCCCGTTTCATTCCTTATGAACGACCATTTGAAGTTGTGGCGTGGTATATCAAAGATGGGATTCATCTGATCAGACCAGGGGAAGCGCCGCCTGATGGAGCGATTACCTTCTCAAATATTTTAGTGATTATCATGCTGGCTTCAATTCTTGTGCAAATCTTTTTGCAATTTTTGGTTCGGCGCACAAAAATCGGTATTGCCATGCGAGCTTCCTCATACGATAAACCGGCTGCACGGCTGATGGGCATCAACGTTGATTCGGTAATTTCATTTACCTTTGCCATTGGCGCTGCATTTGCCGGTTTGGGTGGTGTCCTGTATGCGATTGCATACAGTTCAATCTGGACTCAGCTGGGAATTTTACCCGGTTTGAAAGCTTTTGTTGCAGCAGTGTTGGGGGGAATTGGGAGTATCCCCGGTGCATTTGTCGGCGCTTTAATCATGGGGCAGGCGGAAGCGATGACGATGGGGTATATCTCCACCCCGATGCGCGATGCGGTTGCCTTCACCATCTTGATTATTGTGCTCCTCATTCGACCAACCGGTATTTTTGGCGAACCGGAAAAAGAAAAGGTATAAAAGGAGAGCCCTAATGGAACTTGGATTTCTCCTCGGTTCAATTTTCAAAATTTTTGCAATTCTGGCTTATTTGTATGGTTTATTGTGGGTGTTGGCGCGACCTAACCGCTGGGTCAAGTTGATTGGGGTGGTGGTCGCTTTTGGCGTGGTGCAACTGGCATTGACGGATTTTGGCGGCTTTCAGGTACTGACCAATTTCGATAGCGGCCTGCTCTTTCAGGCCTGCGCCATGACCATGGTTGCGTTGGGCTTGAATTTAATCTACGGCTTCAATGGACAATTCAGTCTTGGGCAGTGGGGTTTCTATGGAATTGGCGCTTACACCGCTGCGGATATTACCTATCGCTGGGTCAATGGAGATGCAAGAGGTTTGCTGGTAGTGGGTTTTGGTACCATCCTTGGTGGATTGGCGTTGATTTACATTGGACGCTGGTTAAAACGGTTCCGGGGTGTGCCGGTTCTTTCATCTTTTACACTCTATCTTATCGGCGCCATTCTGGCAGGAACTGTGGCGGTATACATTGGGAATGCCTTGAATCCGCTGTTTGAGCCGTTGCTTGGAACCAACCTGAACCCGGGCGTTCTCAATTCACCCCTGGCTCTGCAAATTGTGTTCTTCCTTGCGGTTGTGTTTGCCGGTATTTTCGCGGCGGAAGTGAGCTTTTTGTTTGGTTTACCGGTACTGACGTTGGGCTCAGATTACTTTGGGATTGCGACACTCGGATTTACCATTGTGGTCAATGTTTTGATGATTAACTCGGATACGATCTTGCCCTTCCCCGAAATGAAAGGCGGGCGCGGCATGGTCGGAATTCCGAAACTGACCACCTGGTTCTGGGCGTTTTTCTTTATGATGGCGGTCATTGTCATAATGCGCAACCTGATCCAGTCCAGTACCGGGCGGGCAATCATCTCGGTTCGTGAAGATGAAGTGGCTGCCAAAGCAATGGGAATTGATATTGCCGGGTCGAAGTTAATGGCATTTGTGATTGGCAGTTTCTTTGCCGGCATTGGCGGGGCTGTGTATGCCCACTTCATCGGTTTCCTCAGTCCCGGCACATTCGGCTTCCTCCAATCTTTCAACCCGTTGATTATCATTGTCTTTGGCGGTTTAGGCAGCATGACCGGAACGATAGCAGCCTCATTTGGCTGGATTTTCTTCCTGGAGGGCTTGTTGCGGGTTCTGCTCAGCCAAATGGGCACTGAAGCGCCAACCTGGCGGTTTGTTCTTTATCCCATCACACTTTTGTTGTTGATGCTCATTCGTCCCCAGGGTCTATTGGGGAATATTGAATGGGGCTTTCTCAAACAAAAGACCGTCCTGCCGCGGGCGCAGACAGTAGTGGAAAAACCTGAAGTGGTTGCCAGCGAAGCATGAGGAGACCGTAATAATGTCAACCATGTCAACCATCCTCGAAATCAGTGATTTGACGAAATTCTTTGGCGGGTTGGGCGCCGTCCGCAATTTTGACCTGACCCTTAAAAAAGGTGATTTGAATGGGTTAATTGGCCCAAACGGCGCCGGTAAGACGACCGTTTTCAACCTGATTACAGGCATTTACGAACCAACTGCCGGCGATATTGTGTTCAATAATACTTCGATTGTCGGGTTAGAGCCGTTTGAAATTACTCGTCTCGGAATCGCACGGACTTTTCAAAATATTCGCTTATTTTCCAACCTGACTGTCCTGGATAACGTTCGAATAGCCTATCATCCGCATACCAAATATGGCATAGCAGATGGCATCCTTCACAATCATAAGTATGATGTTCATGAAAGAGAATTAACCGAAAAGGCACAAGAATTTTTGGCGATTTTTGGTTTGGAAAATCTGCAAAACGAAATTGCCAAAAATCTGCCTTACGGTCAACAACGGCGGGTAGAGATTGCCCGTGCGCTGGCCTGCGAACCGCGGTTACTGCTGCTGGATGAACCGGCGGCCGGCATGAACCCGCGCGAAATTCTGGAATTGATGGACTTGATCCACTTCATCCATGATCGTTTCGATCTGACCATTTTGCTGATCGAGCATCAAATGCGTGTCGTAATGGGAATTTGTAAGTACATCACGGTAATGGATTTTGGTCAGGTGATTGCGCGCGGTACGCCAAAAGAGATTCAGGAGAATGAACGGGTGATTGAGGCTTATTTGGGAAAAGGAGCCGGTCATGCTGCTTGAAGTTCAAGACTTAAATGTATTCTATGGGGCAATTCATGCTTTACAGGGTGTATCCTTCCATGTGGAGGAAGGTGAAATTGTGACCCTGATTGGTGCCAATGGTGCTGGAAAATCCACCACGCTGCGCACCATTTCTGGTTTGCTGCGCTCCCGCACGGGGCATATCAAGTTCAAAGGGCAGGATATTTCCATGCTTCCGGCCGACCAGATTGTACGGCTGGGAATCAGTCATGTGCCTGAAGGACGAAAAATCTTTGCGCCGTTAACAGTCAAAGAAAACCTGTTAATGGGAGCCTATACCCGCAAAGACCCCAATGAAATTGAACGTTCGATGCAACGTGTTTTTACCAGTTTTCCGCGGTTGAAGGAGCGTTTGAATCAGTTGGGAGGCACACTCTCCGGAGGCGAACAGCAGATGCTGGCAACCGGACGCGGTTTGATGAGCCGTCCGACATTGCTGATGATGGATGAACCCTCGATGGGATTAAGCCCCATTCTGGTTGAAGAAATTTTCAACATTATCAAGGACATCAACTCGCAAGGAACCAGCATTTTACTGGTGGAGCAAAACGCTCAAATGGCGCTTTCAATTTCTCATCGGGCGTATGTCTTGGAAACCGGGCGGATTGTTCTTTCGGGAACTGCCAGGGAAATTGCTGAAAATCCACGAGTGAAAGAGGCCTATTTAGGCGTATAAAGCAGATACCGGGCTGGCCTGTAAGCCGCATTCTGTCCATCCGCAGGGTATCCCTGATGGGACGGCTGCAGATGGGGTGATCATCTCTCTGGACCGGCTGTTACCAGACGGTTCTATGCAGCCTACCCGGAACTCAAACGGGACGAGCAGCCCCTCGTTCCTGCTTGGCTTTGCTCCCGGCGGGGGTTGCCTGGCAGCCGCATTACTGCGGACTCCGGTGGTCTCTTACACCACCTTTTCACCCTTGCTGCCCAAAACAGGCAGCGGTTTGTTTCTGTGGCCCGATCCAGCGGGTTACCCCGCTCCGGGTGTTACCCGGCGCCGTGCTCTGTGGAGTGCGGACTTTCCTCAGCAGTACAAAGATGCACTGCCGCGATCACCCGGCCAGCCCGGTTAATTAGAATATACCCTAAGAAATGCCAAACGTAAAGTATAATCTACACAAGCCAAATATTTTTTCGGAGGGAACCATGCGTACACCATTAATCGCGGGAAACTGGAAGATGAATAAAACTGTGGAACAGGCCCGTGCCCTGGTAGCCGAGATGCTGCCCGGGCTGCAGACCGTTTCGACAGTTGAGCGGGTGCTGTGTCCGCCATTTACAGCGCTGATGCCAATTTCCGCTATGCTGGTGGGAACAGAGATTGGCCTTGGAGCGCAAAACATGTACTGGGAGGCTCAGGGGGCTTTTACCGGTGAGGTTTCACCGGCGATGATCAAGGAGTTTTGCCAGTATGTGATTATCGGACATTCTGAACGGCGTACCTATTTTGGGGAAACCGATCAGACGGTCAACAAGAAAGTGCATGCCGCTCTGTCAAATCAATTAATTCCGATTGTTTGTGTTGGAGAAACGCTGGAAGAAAACGAAGCCGGCCGCACAGCGGAAGTGGTTGCCCGCCAGGTTTGTGATGGTTTGAAGGATGTACCCAAAGATCAGGCCACAAAACTGGTAATTGCATACGAACCGGTTTGGGCGATTGGCACGGGTAGGGCAGCCAGCGGGGAGGTGGCTAATCGTGTGCTGGCGGAAATCATTCGACCGGCACTGGCTGGTTTATTTGATACCCCAACTGCTCAACAAATTCGGATTTTGTATGGCGGGTCAGTTACGGCTGGGAACGCACAGGAATTTTTTGGTCAGCCTGAAATAGACGGTGCACTGGTCGGCGGTGCGAGCCTGAAAGCCGCTGAATTCGTCAACATCGTCGCTGCCGCTGCAAAGTGAGTTGGCTTCAACCCTATAGCGGGCTGATCCTTTTTATCCTTAGCCTGCTGTTTTTTCTCGTGGTGCAGCGCAGGCTGCACCGCGAGATTCAGGGGGTGTTTCTGCTGCTGACACGCAGTCCGGCGCTGGCTTTAGGATTATTTGCATTGTTGTTTTTTCCCGGTGTTTTGATTCATGAAACCAGTCACTGGATTACGGCTAAACTTGTGGGAGTGCGTACCGGAAAATTTTCGCTCATTCCCCAATTGCAGCCGGATGGAACTTTGCGGTTGGGATATGTGGAAGCGGCCCCTGCCGACGTTTTCCGCGAGACATTAATTGGAGCAGCGCCTTTTATCAGCGGTGTGCTCACGGTTGGCTGGATTGCTGTTTTCCCTTTGGATATTTTTCGGTTTGGTCAAATTCAAACGGGAGTAAGATTGAACGAGCTTTGGGGTGGATTGGCTGATATGGTAAAAATGCCAGATTTTTGGTTATGGTTTTATCTAGCTTTTACGATCAGTTCCACCATGCTGCCTTCGGCATCCGACCGGCGTGCGTGGCTGCCGAGCACGCTGATTATCGGGATCATTCTTATAATTTTCTTGATTGCCGGAGTTGGAGAATGGTTGCTGGTTTTGGTTGATCCAATCAACCGAGTTTTAGGTGCCGTTGCTCTTGTGTTTGGGTTTTCTCTGGTATTGCACTTATTCCTGATTCTGCCATTCTGGCTCTTACGGAAATTGTTAAGTAAAGCGACTGGATTAGAGGTAATTTGACAAACATCATCCATTATCAAGGAGTAAGGTTAGGTGAAAAAATGCTATCTTTTGAGTAGAATGGTGGATGAGATAAGGAGAATACCCCCTTGCTAATCGATTCCTTCGGCAGACAAATTACCTATTTGCGAATTTCTGTAACCGATCGGTGCAATTTTCGCTGCGTCTATTGCATGCCGCCGCAAGGTGTACCTTATGTTCCGCACGAACGTATCATGCGCTATGAGGAAATTGCGGCATTGGTGGCGGTGGCTGCCCGGTTGGGTATTCGGAAAGTGCGCATCACCGGCGGTGAGCCTCTGGTACGGGCCGACTTGCCCAGACTGGTTCAGATGATTTCTGCTATTGAGGGAATTGAGGATATCAGTCTCACTACTAACGGTATTTTGCTGGAAAAATATGCCGGCGCGCTTGCCCAAGCGGGTTTAAAGCGCGTGAATGTCAGTCTGGATACATTGAATGCTGAAAAATTTGCCAGGATCACCCGCGGAGGAAATCTGGAGAATGTCTTGAGGGGGATTGCTGCGGCGGAGGTGTGTGGGTTAACGCCGATCAAAATCAACACGGTCATCATGCGCGGGATTAACGATGATGAGTTGGTTGATCTGGCAAAATTGACCCTGAAACATACCTGGAATTTGCGCTTTATTGAATTGATGCCGATTGAAAATCAGCAGTCATGGGGCGAAGGGTTTCCCCCGCCAGAGCAAATTTTTATGCCCGTCAGTGAGGTCATGGCTTTGTTGCAACCTTTGGGTTTAGAGCCAGCCATTTTGGAAAACGATTCCGGACCGGCAAGACCTTATCGGCTGAAAGGGGGCATGGGGACGGTTGGTTTTATTTCACCATTAACCGAGCAGCACTTTTGCCAGCGCTGCAATCGCATCCGCCTGACGGCAGACGGCCATTTACGCCCTTGCTTGATGAGCGACCTGGAAATTCCGGTTTTACCGGCTCTGCGAGCTGGAAAACCAATTGAATCTCTGTTGGAGGAAGCGCTACAAAAGAAACCAGCTGGACATCAACTGGCCAGCCACATAAGCCCAAATGGAAGGTGTATGATTCAGATTGGGGGCTAATCCTTAAAAAAGTAAATTACAAATTCCTTGTCTTATGAATATTTACGAATTTATTAAACAACCTAAAAAACTTAGTCTTTTAATATTTGTCATATTAGTTTCATTGACAATGATTGTTGGGACTTATGCCCGGATAAAATTCTATCGAGATTTTCGATCCTTATGGGTAGATGAATCTTGTGTAGCCTTAAATATCATTGAAAGAAATTACGCCCAACTCCTCCAGCCTTTAGATTACGAGCAGGGAGCTCCTATTGGATTTCTTTTGGTTGTAAAGTTTATTACTGACTTATTTAATAATTATGATGAGAACACTCTTCGGTTATTTTCTCTAATTTCTTCATTGTTGTCTCTTTATTTATTCATTTTTTTAAGTCACAAGCTGTTAGGAAAAACATATGCTCTTTTTAGCTCTTGGATGTTTTCTGTTCATCCAGGTCTTATACGATTTTCCTCGGAAGTCAAACAATATTCATCTGATGTTTTGGTTTTCTTGATTATTGCAGCCGTTGGAATCGCTTTTTTTGAAGGCAACAAATCATGGAGGAAATCATTACTATTGTGTGTGACGGGTCTAGTCGCAATTTTATTCTCTCATCCAGCAATATTTATGCTGGCATCTATTGGGGTTCTTTGGGTTTATGAGGAATTAAAACACAACAATTTTATAATGAATTTACCAAAAATAATCCTTTGCGGATTGAGCTGGGTTGGTCTAGCGCTGGCTCTTTACATCCTCAATTATTCTAATTTAACCCAAAATTCATATCTTAAGGAATTTTGGGAATTTGGATTTCCGCTTACGAAGGACGGTTTGGATTTTCTTTATTGGGTTATAGAGCAGCCTTATTGGATTTTTAATCTGCGAAGCGAAAATCTTTACTGGGGTGCAGCGGCGTTGCTATTATTAATTGGCATTTTTAGTTCAATTTATGATAAGGAAAAAAATTTTTATATTTTCCTTTTACCTATTATTTTTACTTTATTGGCAGCGTTTCTTAGCATATATCCTTTTGCTGATCGGATGATTCTTTTCCTTGTACCTTCTGCAATTCTATTTGTTGGTTACGGCTTAAAGCAATTAACCGGTATGTTTGAAGACAAAAAGAAAATTCCGTTAGTTGTGATTTCATTGTTGCTTATATCCGCAATTCCTATGATTTGGTTGGTTTTACCTCAGGAAAGGATAGTTAAGAGAGAAGAATTGAGTCAAGTAATGAAATTTGTCTTACGTGAAATGAAAGAAGACGATTATTTTTATGCTTACTATGGAGGAAGATGTAATTTTTTGTACTATTCGCTGCGATTCAACCTACCTGAAGAACGATACCAAATTGGAAGTCCTGAAGTTCAAAATATTAATAAAACCGAATCTTGGAAAGACTATTTTTTGCAAGATGTACAAAAAATGTCAAAAAAGGGGAGAGTGTGGTTTATTTTTTCGCATTATACCTACCTTGATCTTGAAAGCGCAGTTGATATATTGGAGAAAAACGGAACACTGGTTTCAGAAATAAATTTCCAACGGGGAGCCTCCGCATACTTGATGGAATTTCCAGGGGCTGTCTGGAAAGAACGATCAGGCAGCCCTTTTGGGATGGAAAAAGAGGTCAAATAGACCGGTTTTGACCAGCGAAATAAAATGGGGCTGTCCAAAAAGTAAGGGGACAGCCCCTGGAAGCATAGAACAATGATTTATGTATGATCATTGTTCTAAACAAAAAATGATGTTTATATAGAGATACGGCGTCTACCCGGTACCAAATTGACGGTCGCCGGCATCTCCCAAACCCGGAACGATGTAACCAATTTCGTTGAGATGGTCGTCCACCGCTGCAAGATGAATGGGGACATCCGGGTGATGTTGCTGCATGTTCTGGATGCCTTCCGGCGCGCCAATCAATCCGACAAATTTGATGCGTCTGACTCCCCATTGCTTGAGAATATCCACGGTAGCAACGGCTGAACCGCCGGTGGCAAGCATTGGATCGAGGATCAGGCACACAGATACCCGCGGTTCGGTGGGTAATTTGTTGTAATACTGGACAGGTTTAAGGGTTTTCTCATCTCGGTAGATGCCAATATGCCAGACTTCAGCAGAGGGCATCATTTCCCAGATCCCTTCAACCATTCCCAGACCAGCGCGCAGAATGGGTACCAATCCAATCTTTTCCAGCAACTCTGCACCGGGAGCAGTACCTAATGGGGTTTGTACTTGCACAGGCTGGATTTGCAAATCGGCGGTGGCTTCGTAGGCAAGCAGGATGGTGATTTCGCGGACCAATTCACGAAATTTTTTCGGTTCGGTTTGGGTTGAGCGAAGTTTAGCAAGTTTGTGGGCTACCAGCGGATGTTGGGAGATGAAGACCTGGGACATATCTGCTCCTTGGAGAAGATTTTTCCCATTATAAACCCATTCGACCAAACGAAAGAGGGTATAATCGTTGCCATGAACGATTCTTCAAGCCGATTGGTACAACCCGAAGCCCGACCGGATGACCGGCTGGATCAAGCCATGCGACCGCGACATTTGAACGAAGTGATCGGTCAGGATCAGGTCAAGGAAAATTTATCTATTTTGATCAGTGCAGCCCGCAAACGGAGCGAACCATTAGATCACGTTCTTTTCTACGGGCCGCCCGGGCTGGGAAAAACGACACTTGCGCATGTGCTGGCAAACGAGATGGGTGTCAATATCAAAATCACGGCCGGACCCGCAGTTGAACGAGCGGGCGATCTGGCAGCCATTCTCACCAATTTGCATGCCGGGGACATTCTGTTTATTGATGAGATTCACCGCCTGGGAAAGACGGTTGAGGAAGTCCTTTACCCTGCAATGGAGGATTTTGCTCTGGATATCGTGATCGGCAAGGGGCCTTCAGCGCGATCCATTCGCTTAAAACTGCCGCGTTTTTCGGTGATTGGTGCAACCACACGGTTAGCGTTGGTCAGTGCGCCGCTGCGGGCCCGCTTTGGAGCAGTTTACCGGCTGGATTATTATGAACTGGAAGCAATGTGCGTGATTGTGCAGCGGGCAGCCCAAATTCTAAAAGTGCCGGCTGAAGCGGCTGGGGTAGAGGAAATTGCCCGGCGGGCGCGAGGTACCCCGCGGGTGGCTCTGCGTTTATTACGGCGAGTGCGGGATTTTGCGCAGGTTCGGGCAGATGGTGCCATCAGCCGGGAGGTGGCACAAGAAGCGTTGAATTTACTGAATGTTGACCCGCTGGGTTTGGACGATGTAGACCGGCGGGTGTTAAGCACCATCATCGAAAAATATGGCGGCGGGCCGGTGGGACTGAACACGATTGCTGCTTCAATTGGTGAAGAACCCGATACCATTATGGATGTGGTTGAACCCTATTTGCTGCAATTGGGATTTTTAGACCGCACCCCACAGGGTAGAGTGGCAACCCGTTTGGCCTACGAACATATGGGGATCCCCTATCCGGGAGAGCAGCGTCAGCCCACCCTGTTTGATGCTTCAACAGCAGAATAACCTAAAAATTGAGTTTCATCGAACCATGCGTACCAGCGACTTTGATTATCATCTACCGCCCGAACGGATTGCACAGCATCCGATTGAGCCGCGTCATAATGCCCGCCTGCTGGTACTGAACCGCCAGAGCGGCGAAATGGAGCATCGCCATTTTTATGAACTGCCGGAATATTTGAATGATAGAGATGTGCTGGTCATTAATCAAACACGGGTGATTCCTGCACGAATTTATGGAATCAAACCCACTGGCGGAAAAGTTGAAATTCTTCTCCTTAGACGCGAAAGCGAAAGGGTGTGGGAGGCGTTGATCGGCGGTAAAAAAGTAGGGGCGGGAACCGTGATCCAGCTGGTGGATGGCCCGCGAGCCGTGATTGAAGCCGTGCTGGATGGGGCACGTCGCCTGGTTCGATTTGAGATGGAGATTGAACCTTACCTTGAAAAAAAGGGGCAGGTGCCTTTGCCGCCTTATATTCATGAAAAACTCGAAAATCCGGAACGTTATCAGACGGTTTTTGCGCGGCTGCCCGGGTCTGCCGCCGCACCAACCGCCGGTTTGCACTTTACGCCGGAACTGATCGGTCGCCTTGAACAAAAGGGAGTCCGGTTTGCCAGAATTACGCTGCATGTAGGGCTGGATACCTTTGCGCCGGTCAACGAAGAAGACCCGCGCGAGCATGCCATCCACAGTGAGTGGTGTGAACTGGATGAGGAGGCCGCGAGGTTGATCAACTCTGCTCGCGCAGAAGGCGGGCGGGTTGTTGCAGTGGGAACCACTTCGGTGCGGACTTTGGAAAGCGCAGCTTTGAACGCCTCGGCGGGGCAGGTGGTTGCACCTTTTAGCGGGAGAACGCGTTTGTTCATTCTGCCTGGATACTCATTCAGAGCGGTGGACGCAATGATTACTAATTTTCATTTGCCGCGCTCAACCTTGCTCATGCTGGTTTCGGCTTTTGCTGGCAGAGAACGGATTTTGAATGCATATCAGGAAGCTGTGCGACTTGAGTACCGTTTTTATTCCTTCGGTGATGCCATGTTGATTGTATAATCAAGAAAAGGAGAAATCATGACCAAAAAGAATTTGCAATGGAGTCAACCTCCCGCAACGCAGATAGACCCAAAGAAGCGCTACACAGCAACATTTGTGACTGAAAAGGGAGATATTGTTGTTCGCCTTCATGCCGATAAGGTGCCAAAAACAGTCAACAACTTTGTTTTCCTTGCCCGACAAGGCTTTTACGATGACACTATCTTCCATCGCGTGATTGCCGATTTCATGGCCCAGGGTGGCGACCCTACCGGTAGCGGCAGAGGTGGACCGGGTTATCGCTTCGAAGATGAATTTCATCCCTCCCTGAAGCACGACAAACCCGGCATTCTTTCGATGGCGAATGCCGGCCCAAATACCAACGGTTCTCAATTTTTTATCACCCATGTGCCGACCCCCTGGCTGGATAATCGTCACGCCGTGTTTGGTGAGGTGATTTCAGGAATGGATGTTCTGCTTTCTATACCTGAACGTGACCCGATTAAGGTTAACAGCCCGGCGGTGAAATTGAAAACTGTTATTATCAGCGAAGAGGATTAGGACTTCATTGTCATCGCAGCAACTGTTTTGGGAGCGGCTAAATGATCAAATCATTACCTGTCGGCGCTGTCCGCGTCTGGTTGAATGGCGGCAGCAGGTAGCGCGGGAGCGCCGACGCGCCTTTGCGGATTGGGACTATTGGGGGAAGCCGGTACCGGGTTTTGGGGATATTGAAGCGCGGGTGTTAATTGTGGGTTTGGCGCCGGGCGCCCATGGCTCGAACCGCACCGGTCGCATGTTTACGGGCGATTCCTCTGGAGATTTTCTTTATCAGGCTTTACACGAAGCGGGTTTTGCCAGCCAGCCACAGGCCGTACACCGGGAGGATGGACTGGAGCTGCAGGATGTTTTCATCAGCGCAATATGTCGCTGCGCTCCGCCGGATAACCGTCCACTGATGGAGGAAATTCTCAATTGCCAGCCTTACCTGGTTGAAGAAATTCGATTGCTGACGAGGCTGGAGGGCATTGTTGCTTTGGGGCGGATCGCCTTTGAACGTGTTCAGAAAATCATCCGACCGCAAAACCGGTTGTTGCCGTTTCGGCATGGGGCGTTTTACCGTCCTGCGGATGATCTGCCGTGGTTGTTGGCTTCGTATCATCCCAGCCGGCAAAATACTCAAACTGGCAGGCTTACGCGAGCAATGTTTGCGGGTATTTGGCAGCAGGTGAGGGATGAACTTGGCTAAGCAGGTTTTTGGGCAATAAACCAGACCCGCCCCGATGAGGGTAACGCCGGACTTTGTTCGGTAAGATTCCCAAGCCGAGCCAGTACCTGAAAACCGGCTTTTTCCAATGCAGATTGAATGAGGTCCATTGGGTATGCTCTCTGGGTATGAATCTCTTCCCAGCGGTTCCATTGGTTTTTCTGGTCATCGCGAACGAAGAGGATTATTCGCAAAGAGGCTTCGCTTTTCTCGTAGTCACAGGAGGGGATATGAATTTCCAGAAGATCATCTGTTTCCTGAGAAATGTAAACGGGGTGCTGCTGCCAGCGCACAAAAAGCCCATAAAGGGTATTCATGTCGAACAGGAAGCCGCCGTTGGGTTTGAGCGCGCGAAAAACGCGCCTGAAAGTATTTTCTAGATCGGCCAATTCCAGCAAGTAGTTCAAACTATCGAACCAGCAAGTAACCAGATCAAACTCATTCTCGAAGGAAAGATTGCGCATGTCATCCTGGATCAGCCTGAAAGATTTGCCAGTGTTTTTTAGGCGGGCTTCAGCGAAGCGCAGCATGTTCGAAGATTGATCCAGGCCGGTTACTTGCCAACCATTGAGAAGCATTCCTTCCAGAAAGGTGCCTTCACCGCACGCAAGGTCGAGCAACTTACCAGATCTTGGCAGGGCATATTTTTCTAACAGGGACGGCAGCAAATTAAAAACCCATTTTGAAAATTCCGGGTAAGAACCCCGACGATATACCTCGGCAAATTGTTGGTAAATTTCGCTCATTTGAATATTCCTTATTCACCGTTTGTAAAACCTTTGTACAATTATATCTTGTTCCACAACTCAGGGTGGTTTAGAATGGGTATTATGAACAGACGAAAAATTTTATTGCTTCTCCCACTCGCCATAATTCTTGTTGTTTTTGGTGGATTTTCGGTTTGGGCTTATACCCCTTTAGGTCCGATGCCAGAGGCAAGTGCTGCGTTGATCAGCGACGAACAGGTTGTGACCCAATCCCAAGGGGATTGGTGGGAATTCTTGCCAACAGCAGGTCAGGTAACTACCGGTTTTATTATTTACCCCGGCGGGCGGGTGGATTGGCGATCGTACGCCCCGCTGGCAAGAAAGATAGCCAGTGCCGGATTTCTGGTAGCGCTGGTACCCATGCCTTTCAATCTAGCGGTTTTTGCTCCACAAAAAGCAAGTGAGGTGATCGCTTCTCATCCGGAAATTCAACGATGGGCAGTTGGCGGGCATTCGTTAGGCGGCGCCATGGCGGCCAATTTTGTATATCAGAATCCTGATCAAGTGCAAGGATTGGTTTTGTGGGCTTCATACCCGGCGGAAAATAATCCACTAAAAAATTTACCCATTCGGGTGATTTCGATTTACGGGAGTGAAGATGGACTGGCAACAACGGATGTGGTTGAAGCCTCGCGCAGCCTTTTACCGGACGATACGCACTGGGTGCAAATTGCGGGTGGTAATCATGCGCAATTTGGCTGGTATGGAAATCAACCGGGAGACGGCCAGGCCTTGATCAGCCGCGAAGATCAGCAACTGGTCATTGTCGCAGAAACGGCCAAGTTTTTGGCGCAATTATCTCTCAACGGGGTGGAAAAATGAAACCTTTCCGGATTATTGGATTGTTTTTACTGGTGGTCTTACTGGTGATTACCATCGGGCCGCTGGTCATTCCTATTCCACCTTTGCCGGATCCTGTTCCGGTAACGGCGCTAATGGATGATGACAGCCGTTTTATTGAGGTCAATGGGATTGATGTGCATTACAAACAATATGGGAGTGGCGAACCAGTGATGATTTTACTGCACGGATTTGGGGCAAGCACCTTTTCCTGGCGTGAAGTGATGCAGCCCCTGGCAAAAGCCGGTACCGTAATTGCTTTTGACCGTCCGGCTTTTGGCCTAACGGAGCGCCCCATGCCCGGTGAATGGGAAGGAGAATCGCCTTATACCCTTACCTCGCAAATCCAATTGTTGATTGGGTTGATGGATCAGTTCGGCGTTGAACAGGCGGTGTTGATCGGCAATTCAGCTGGCGGCACCGTTGCTGTTGCTGCAGCGCTGGCACATCCTGAACGGGTGAGCGCGCTGGTGCTGGTGGATGCAGCGATTTATGCGGGTGGTGGCGCACCGGCGTGGATTCGCCCGTTGCTGCGTACACCCCAGTTTGACCGGCTGGGACCTTGGTTTGCACGTTCAATTGCCGGCGAACAGGGAGATGCTTTTTTACGGGCTGCCTGGCATGATCCCTCCAAAATTACGGATGATATCGTTGAGGGTTATCGCAAACCCTTGAAACTGGCGAATTGGGATCGAGCCTTATGGGAGCTAACGAAAGCCAGCGGTGAATCGCGTCTGGCAGAGCGCCTTGATCAACTCAAGATGCCGGTTCTGGTTGTAACCGGGGATGATGATCGCATTGTCCCAACTGCCGAAAGTCTGCGGCTTGCCAATGAGATACCCGGGGCAAAACTGGCTGTTTTTCCCAATTGTGGACATGTCCCGCAGGAGGAATGCCCCGAACCATTTTTGAAGGCAGTTTTGGACTTTTTGGCTGAAATCAAATAATCATCGGAGGTGGCTTAAGATGCCCAAGCAATTAAAAATCAATATCCCTGCTCCAGATTTTGAAGCTGTAGATACGCATGGGAATACAATTCGGTTATCAGACTATCGTGGGAAAAAGGTGGTCGTTCTGGTTTTCAACCGTGGGTTCATGTGACCATACTGCGTGAAGCATATGGCGCAGTTGCGTCAGGATTACGATGAGTTTAGCCGAAGAGGTGCTGAGATTATTGCATTAGGACCGGATGGGCCGCGTGCTTATCAGCGTTTTTGGGAATTGGAAAACATGCCCTTTGTTGGGGTGCCTGATATCAAGTCGAAGATTGCGGATAAGTACTACCAGGAGGTCAACTTGCTCAAACTCGGCAGGATGCCGGCGGTGTTTGTGATTGATAAAAACGGAATGATTCGCTATAAACATTACGCCTCGTCCATGTCGGATATTCCGGATAATAACGAAATCCTAAAGGTCATTGAGGAAATTGGTGAGGAACAAGATGAATAAGACTGCGTTGATTTGGGGAGTCAATGGTGGAATTGGATCTGCGCTGGCAGGGCTTTTGTTGAAAGAAGGCTGGCAGGTGGTCGGAACGGGCAGGAGTGAAGTCGAGGCCAGGAAAATTACCCCATTAGCCTTTGAGGTGGATGTTGCCAGTTCTTACTCTGTTCGCGAGGCTGTGGCAGCCATAGCACAGGAAGTTGACGGCGTGGATTGGTGGGTTTACGCGATTGGTGATATACTTTCTAAACCCATTGGTAATATGGACGAGGTAGAATGGCAGCGAATTTTGAATGCCAACCTGAATGGTGTATTTCATGCCATTTACCACAGTCAAGCGCTTTTGAACGAAGGCGCGCCAGTTTACATTTTAGGGGCGGTCAGTGAGCGGATGCGGTTGCCAGGACTGGCAGCGTATGCTGCTGCTAAAGCCGGTTTAGAAGCCTTTGCAGAAGTGTTGCGTAAGGAACTGAAACGGGCAGTTGTGGTTGTGCGTCCTGCCGCGGTGGACACTGCATTGTGGAAAAAAGTTCCCTTCCGGCTGCCGGCGAATGCACTTAAACCGGAGGAACTGGCGCAGAAAATGTATTCTGCTTATCAAAATAACTATAAAGACTTGTTTTTGGAATGACATGATTTGGGACTATCAGCACTTACTATCCAGACGACTGTTGTTATGGAGTTTACTCAGTGTCGTCCTCGGGTTATTGGTTTTTGGACGCGGAGATTTCTGGCGCGGATTTGCCATTCAAGCGATTGTGTGGGCAGCCGTAGATGCGGCAATTGCCCTGTTTGGTTTACGCGGTTCTTTACCCAGGCTGTTTCAGACAGTTGATCTGACGGTTGCAGAAAAAGAAACCCGAAAACTGAGAAAAATTTTATGGATCAACACCGGTTTGGATGTGTTTTACATAACCGGCGGCAGTTTGCTTTACCTGTTGCGCGGGGCAAATGATCCTTTCTTAGCCGGTACGGGAATTGGCATTATCGTTCAGGGTGGTTTTTTGTTCTTCTTTGACATCTGGCATGCAACACATGCCCCCCTGGAAAAGCCCCTGCCCGACCTTGGAATTTTCAAAGAAACGCTGCATGATACCACCGACCTGCCAGGCAAGCATGGCGCAATCTTACTGGTGCATGGTTTTCCCGGCAGTCCGGCTGAGATGCTTGCGCTTGGAGAAGCCTTGAACAAGGCTGGCTGGCATGTGCGTTTATTGCGTTTACCCGGCCATGGCACTGGTTTTTCTCACCTCTTTCAAACCCGTGTAACCGACTGGTTGGAAGAGGTGGAAAAGAACCTGAATGACCTGCGCCAAAATTTTTCTCCCGTTTTATTGATGGGTTACTCACTGGGTGGGGGGATTTCTCTGGCGGTGGCCAGTAAGGTAAAGCCGGATGGGTTGATTTTGCTTTCTCCCTTCTGGAAAGCCGAGCCATGGTGGGTTAAGTGGCTGGCACTGCCGGTCAGAACCATTCTGCCGGTGTCCATTTATCCCTTCCGTACACGCTGGCTGAAGCCTGAACAATTCCGCGCGGCTTCAACCGAATTGTTGCCAGGATTCAATTTGGACGATCCGCAGGTGCGTCGGTCTTTGATGGACATTCGCCTGCCAATGGTGTTCTTAGAGCAGTTCAGGCGGCTCAGCCAGTTGATTATTCAAGGCTTAAAACGGATTGAGGTTCCTGTTCTGGTCGTACAGGGGAAGTATGATCCGGTGGTGTTGCCCCAGGGAACCCAGGCTCTGATACGCCAGATAAATGCGCCGCTGGAGTATGTAGAAACGGAGGGGGATCACAATATCAACCAACGTTTTAATAAAGGTTACGCGGCGACCGAGCAAGCCGTTCTTGAATTTGCTGAAAGATTCAGAATGAGGCAATAAAAAAATACCGGTGGGATGGTTTTTTATTCCCACCGGTCTCTCTTTCCTCACAAGTCGGTGTTTAGCGGCGCAGAGCGCTCCAGCCAGCGTATTGAGCCGTATCACCCAACTCAGCTTCGATGCGCAGCAGTTGATTGTACTTGGCAACCCGGTCAGAGCGGGCAGGGGCACCGGTTTTAATTTGACCGGTATTGAGCGCAACAGCCAGGTCGGCAATCGTAGAGTCTTCGGTTTCGCCAGAGCGGTGAGAAACAACAGTCCGCCAGCCGGCACGATGCACCATTTCAACCGCCTGGATTGTTTCAGTGAGTGAGCCGATCTGGTTCAACTTGACCAGCAGAGCATTACAGGTCTTTTCTTCAATGCCGCGGCGGATGCGCTGTGGGTTGGTCACCAGCAAATCATCGCCAACGATCTGAACGCGGTCGCCCAGTTCACTCATCACAATCTTCCAGCCTTCCCAATCGTCCTCCGCCAAACCGTCTTCCAGTGAAACAATCGGATATTGGTCAATCCAATTCTTCCAGAAGGCCACCATTTCCTCACTGGAGAGCATTTTCCCTTCTTTGCGTAGATTGTACTTGCGGGTTTCAGCGTCGAACAGCTCCGAAGCAGCTGGATCTAGAGCGATGGCAACCTGCTCACCGGCTTTAAAGCCGGCTTTTTGGATGGCTTCCAAAATGACTTCTACCGCCTCAACATTGGCTTTGAGTGAGGGAGCATATCCGCCCTCATCACCTACCAGGGTGGTGTAACCGCGTGCTTTGAGGACGCTTTTGAGCGCATGATAGATTTCAGCTCCCCAACGCAGACCTTCTGCAAAGGACGACGCTCCCAGCGGCATGACCATGAATTCCTGGGCATCGGTGGACTGCCAGGCGGTATGTGCGCCGCCGTTTAGGATATTCATCATGGGAACAGGCAGGACGTGAGCGTAAACCCCACCAATATAGCGGTAAAGCGGCAAGCCCAATGAGTTGGCTGCTGCTTTGGCGACCGCCAGGCTGACTCCTAAAATGGCATTGGCACCCAGTTTGGACTTGTTGGGAGTGCCGTCCAGAGCGATCATTTCCATATCAATCGCTTTTTGTTCCAGCGCATCCCAGCCGATCAGGGCATCGGCAATTTCGTTGTTGACATTTTCCACTGCTTTGAGTACGCCCTTGCCGTTGTAGCGGGTTTTATCACCATCGCGCAATTCAAGCGCTTCGTGAGTACCGGTTGAAGCACCGGAGGGAACGGCGGCACGTCCCCAGCTGCCATCTGCCAGTACAACTTCTACTTCAATGGTCGGGTTGCCGCGTGAATCGAGAATTTCCTGAGCAAGAATTGATTCAATTGTTGTATCCATGTTATTTACCTCTTTTGAAAGATTTGATTGAACAGTTGTAAGACTGTGTACAGTCGTAAGACTGTTGAACTGGTGCTCCAAACATGCTAAGTATAATCCAATTTTTGGTTTTTTTCTTTTGAGTTTGTGAAAGGCTGAACTTTTACTCCGACGTGTTCACAAGCAGCCTGAACGAATGCTTTGAAAAGGGGATGAGGCCGGTTGGGGCGGGAAAGAAACTCGGGGTGGAATTGGGTACCAACCATAAAGGGGTGATCGCTCAATTCGCAAATTTCAACCAGCAAGCCATTTGGAGAAATACCAGAAAAAACCATGCCATTCTCCTCAAAGATCTGGCGGTAAGCATTGTTAAATTCAAAACGGTGGCGATGGCGTTCTTCCACCAATTCTTGTTGATAAGCGTGCCGGGCAATGGTATCCGGCTGCAGCTGGCAGGGATATAAACCCAAACGCATGGTGCCGCCCATGTCCGTTATGTGCTGCTGGTCGGGCATCAAATCAATTACGGGGTGGGGGGTGGTTCGGTCAAACTCGGTCGAATTGGCGCGTTCGTCTTTCAAAATGTGCCGGGCAAATTCAACGCACATCAATTGCATTCCCAGACACAACCCTAAAAAAGGGATCTTTTCGGTGCGGGCGATGCGGGCTGCGGCAATTTTCCCCTCTATTCCACGGCTGCCAAATCCCCCGGGAATCAAAATACCCGCTGCGCTGCGTATCTCATCAAGGTGTTTCCCTTTTTCAAGGTCGGCGGAGTGGATCCAGATAATTTCCACTTCTACGCCCAGGTGAAGCGCAGCATGGTTCAAAGCCTCACGAACGCTCATATAGGCATCGTGAAGTTCCACATATTTGCCGATCAGGGCAATTTTGATTTTGGGTTTGGGTTTATGAACCTGCTCTACCAGTCGTTTCCAATCCTTCCAATCTGGGGTGCGGCGGCTTTGTAAGCCCAACTTTTCAAGCAGGAATTCGGCTACCCCGGCTTCTTCCAGCATCAAAGGTACTTCATAAAGGTTGGAGGCTGTTACCATTGAAATAACGGCGCGTTTTTCAACATCGCAAAACTGGGCGATTTTTTCGATAATTTCGCGATTGAGGGGATAATCGGAACGGGCAACGATCATATCCGGTGTGATGCCGATTGCCCGTAATTGAGCGACAGAATGCTGAGTAGGTTTGGTTTTAATTTCACCCGTTGCGCCAATATATGGCAGCCAGGTGACATGAATATAAAGGGTGTTCTCTCGACCCACATCCCGCCGCAATTGACGCAATGCTTCTAAAAAGGGTTGCGATTCGATATCTCCAACCGTACCACCCACTTCTACAAGGACAATTTCTGCGCCGGTTGTTTTGGAAACCATCGCAATTCGCCGTTTGATTTCATTGGTGATGTGCGGAATAACCTGAATTGTGCCACCGAGATAATCACCGCGCCGCTCTTTGCTGATAACTTCGGCATATATTTGACCGGTGGTCATATTGCAAACGCGGTTCAAGCGGATGTCAATGAAGCGTTCATAATGACCGAGGTCAAGATCGGTTTCTGCCCCGTCATCCAGGACATAAACTTCCCCATGTTGATAGGGGCTCATTGTTCCCGGGTCTACATTGATATAAGGATCCAGTTTTTGAACGGCAACGGCGAAGCCTCGCTCTTTCAACAATCGTCCGGTAGCAGCAGCAGTTACCCCTTTGCCGACCGAACTGACAACCCCACCGGTGTAAAAAATGTATTTGGTTGGCATTTTGCCTCCACTACATCCATCAATAACATGAGGGAGGGCGTAAAATTGGCTCCTCCCTCAGGAGATGATTTTCAGAAGCAATGTTGAAAATCTCTTTTGGATAACACCATGCAATCAAAGAAAGATTTACGGATTGGTAAGGTAGATTGTCCGTTGTGGGTTCTACCTTTCCAAAGTTTATCATAGTTTTTTGATTTTGAAGAAAAAAACAACTCTGCCTGACCAAAGCAGAGTTGTGAAGTTCACCTCAGCAGAATGACCCGGGGAGACCATTAAGCCTGGCGTTAAGGGACTTTAACCAGCTACCAAAATTATTGAGTTGTGCTCTTGTGCTCTAAGGTGCGCGCCAAAATTTCTTCCTGTTCATTGGAAAGGCTTTTAGCCTTTTCTTTTTTGGCTTTTTCAACCTTTTTTCGATCTTTGGCACGTTCCATGGCTTCGCGAAGGGCAATTTCCATGGCGGTTGGCTCACTTTCGGCGGTAGAAGCCTCACCGGCCTGATGGAATTCGGCGCTTAAATCGCCGTAATCGCTGTGGCGTTCCTGACGGGAAGGGTTCTTCTTGCTGCGACGTGGTCTTTCTTTGCCTGTTTCTTTTTTGGGTTCTCTGACCGGTTCGGTTACTTCTTCCTGAACTGGTTCGGGCAGGAGGGCTTTAACGCTGAGTTTGATTTGTTTTTTCTTTTTATTGACATCAATTACTTTGGCTTCCAGCTCGTCGCCTTCTTTAACTACGTCCGCGGGCGTTCGCACATAGCCGTGAGCCAGTTCGCTGATATGAATCAAGCCGGGGCGTTCTGCGCCAATATCCAGAAATACACCAAAGTTCTCAATGCGCACCACTTTGCCCTTTACCACCATGTCGGGTTTAATTTCGCGCCATTCCAGCTCAAGCGGTTTGATCATGGTTAATTCGATGCGGTTGTCTTTGATGCGGCGTACCCACACATCAATGATTTGTCCAACTTGTAAAACGTCTTTGACGCTTTTAATGGGTTGGTCAGTGAAGGTGGATATTTGCGAAATATGAAGGACGGCTTTTTGACCTTCCGCAATTTCAACAACAGCACCAGCCAGAGTGGTTTTGATGACCTTTCCGGCAAATTTCATTTTTGGCTTAATTTCAATATTCGTGTTGCTTTCCGCAGCAGCGGTATTTTCCATAATACTTTTCTCCCAAAGGTCTTAATTACTGCGAGGTTTGATTATACCCCTAGCAGTTGGAACTGTCAATTAAAGAAGCGAGTGTTCAAGAAATAGTCTCTTATTCAGTGCGAATTCTCATTTGTCACGACTGCAGACTTCGAAAAGAAATCATACCCAATAAAAATGGCAGCCAGAAAGTATAGCCTCTAAAGGCAAGGGTGATAACCGCCGCGGCTTCAATGGGCACAGCCAGAGAATTCAGCGCAAAAGTGAGCAGCCCTTCCACGATGCCGATCCCGGCAGGTGTAGGAGAGATAATAACGAACAGATAGGCGATCGAAAAACCGGCGATCAGCTGTCCCGCTGTCACAGGTGTACCAAAGGCCAGAAACATCATTCCTAAAATGCTTACCAGCAGCAATTTGTTGAGGATGGTTAGACTGGCCGGGCGTACCCACCCATGGCGGAGATTTTGAATGGCTTTAACTCCTTCGCTGATTTCAGCAGCAAAACGAATGACTCTATCTTCACTGATTGCCTTTTTTTTGAAGAGAATACCCGTCGCATGGTTGAGAAAGCGGGTGATTTTCAGCAAGAGGCGGCTTAGACGTTCTTCGGAGCGGGATGCCAGATAAACCACCGAAATCATTGCGGTAACAAACAAGAAAAAAAGGATAAAGGCAAAGATTTCAAAAGCCCACAAAACCTGATAAAAAGCCAGGATGATCAAACCAAAGAATATAATCGTCAGTAAGCCGCAATAGTCAAAGATGAGGAATAACGCGCTGCCAACCATAATCCGTGCAGTGGAATGGCCGTTTTTCTGGGCATCCGAGTAAAATACGACCATGCCGCTCATGCCGGCACTCGGTGCAACAAGATTGATGAAGTTCACCGCAAGAAATAAACGTAAAACTTGCAGCAGGGATTTGTTCACTCCCACCAGCGAAAAAAGAGTTTGAAAGGTAGCGGCTGTTACCAAAATCCATCCAAATAACACGACAAAAGCCGCTCCGAGCCAGAGCCAGTTGCCTTTTTGCAGAACAAGCAGGACTTCCTGTAACTCGGTGAAACGGCTGATGATGAAAAGGATGCCGAGTAAAACCACAACGGCGATGATCAATTTTTTCACGGATTGATTATAAACGAGAAAAATCGAACGCAGGAAAAATTACTGGAATAAAACCAAAAAAGCACCCCCGATGTGTTCTGCCGGGGGTGCTTTTCAAACCTGCTCTGCAAGGCTTAAGGAAAATTGACTACTTGCTGGTTTGGCTGGGCGCTTGTTTGTTGAGTAATAATTCAATCGCTTTATCGAGCTGCGGATCGCGGTTGGCTTTTTGATCGTCTTCCGTCAGCTCCACGATGACGTCGGGCATCAAACCCTCACCGTTGATTTGGCGCTCATTGGGAGTGAGCCAGCGGGCAATCGTGATCTTCACTGCGCCGGCATCATCTCTCAATTGCCGCCAGGTTTGCACAGTACCTTTTCCAAAGGTTTTCGTTCCGACCAGCAACCCTCTCCCGCGATCTTGGATGGCGCCGGCGGTAATTTCGGAGGCGGATGCTGAACCTTCGTTGACCAGGACCACCAGTGGGATGTCGGTTGCCAGGCCGCCCGGGCGGGCTTGATAGGTTACTTTTTCGCCATTGCCATATTGTTCAAGCATGATTACCCCATTCCCGATGAATTGGGAGGTAATGTTTATGGCTGTATTCAGATATCCACCAGGGTTATTTCGTAAATCGAGAATGATACCGGTGGGGTTGTTCCTTAACAATTCACGCAGTTTGGTGCGTAAATCGCGGTCCGTTCTTTCACCAAACTGGGTAATCTTGATATAAGCGATGTTATTGTCCAGCATTTTACCGCTTACGGTTTCCAGCGTAATTTTCTGACGGACAATGCTGACCTCAAAGGGTTTCTCTTCCCCTTCCCGCAAGATGGTTAGCCGAACGGTTGTGCCAGCCGGGCCAAGAACCCGGCGCAAGACCAGCTGAGGATCGAGCGAGGTAACGTCTTCACCGTCAACGGCAATGATTTGATCGCCGGCTTTCAATCCGGCTTTTTCGGCAGGTGAGCCTTCCATCGGGCTGATAATGGTGAGGTATTTTCCGCTGGTATCTACCCAGGCGCCAATGCCTTCGTATTCACCTCGCAGGGGGGCGTTGGCCTGTTGATATTCGTCGTTGGTTAAGTATCCGCTGTAGGGGTCGCCCAGCGCTTCTAACATGCCGCGGATAGCGCCTTGCATCAATAATTGGTCGTCTACGGGTTGATCCACATAATTTTCGTGAACCAGATCCCATGCCTGCCAGAAGGGGCTAAACAGCGTTTCCCGGTCTATGGATTGTTGGGTGGCAGATGGCATACCTGCGGGTGGGTTGTTGGAAAGAAGGGGAATATTGGGCAGGCTGACGGTGGAAGGGAGGCTGATTCCAGCCGCCAGGCCGATGCTGAAACTGACTCCCATCAAAATGCCCAAGACGAGCAAAGCCAGTAGAGTTCGAATCACTTTTGAATTCATTATCAATACTCCATTAAGTGGTTTGACACAGGTTAAGTTATCACATGGGGGTTAAGTGAAAATGAAAATTTATTCCTCTGTACTATCTTTATTTTGGTTTAACTCTTTTAACCTGGCTACCTGCTCGGATAATTCTCGCAAAGGACGATCTTCCTTTTCCCAGGGATTATTAAGCGTTTTCATTGTTTCAGAAAGGATCGAAGCGTCGGATTGATTTGATCCTTTCCTGCGGAGCAGGGAAATCAGGCTTAAGTTTGTGACTAGCAGTAATATGGCAATAATGCCAAGAGCTATCCAACCCGCAATTGGAATATCGTTCATTTCTTCCTTGTCATTGAAATGCAGAAATTCGGCGTGAAAAGAGAGGTAAGTTCATGGATGGTTTGAATTTGAAGATGAGCCTTGGATGGCGAGCCATTTCTACCGACCTGAACGGTGAATATCCCCAGAGATCTGGCAGTGGATAGATTACGGTGAGAATCTTCAAACAGAACACACCGGCTGATGTCGTGAACCCGGCTTTTTTTTAAAGCCAGCTGGAAGGCTTGAGGCATGGGTTTGCAATAGGGCGTAATATCCAAAACATCAATGATTTCATCAAAGCAACCATCCAGCTGAAGGGCATTAATCACCCGATTGGCGTGGGCGCGGTCACCATTGGTGAAGATAATTTTACGAAAAGGGAGCGTGTGAAGAATTTTTCGCAACTCAGGATCGGGTTTAAGGAATTGGCTTACCGGGACATCATGAACAAAGGCAAGGTATTCCTGCGCAGGAATGCCATAAAGCAATTCCAGACCGCGCAGTGTGGTGCCGTATTGGTGAAACATTTGATCACGCAGGACGATGGCGTCTGCAAGAGATAAACCAAGCCGTTGTTGAATATACTGGTTGATGCGCTCGCCAATTGCGTGCCACAAACCCGCTTCAGGAGGGTAGAGAGTATCATCCAAATCAAAAATCAGCAATTCAGGTTTCATGATTATTTTTGAGTATAATCCATTAGATAGATATCTGAAAAGAGCATGTAAAGGGAGTACAGGTTGCCGATTCGGATTTTAGCGGATGAAGTTGCTTCTCAAATCGCTGCCGGGGAGGTGGTTGAAAGACCGGCCTCGGTGGTCAAAGAGCTGATGGAAAACTCTCTGGATGCGGGGTCGCAACGCATCGAACTTCGCGTCGTCAATGCAGGTAAAGACCTTGTAGAGGTCAGTGATGATGGCTGCGGCATTCCTGCAGAGGAGTTGAGGCTGGCGGTTGCCCGTCATGCTACCAGCAAGTTGAACAGCGCCGAGGATTTGTTTCGGATTGAAACACTTGGTTTTCGCGGGGAAGCGCTGGCGTCCATTGCCTCGGTTTCGCGTTTGACCTTGATCTCGCGGGAGAAAAATGCGGAAATTGGAAAGAAAATTGTGGTTGAGGGAGGAAAACTGATCGCCAGCGAGTCGGTTGGCATTCCCGTAGGAACGCTGGTGCGGGTTGAAAACCTGTTCTTCAACGTGCCGGCCCGTCTCAAATTCCTGAAAAGCGACCTGACCGAAAAAAATCAAATCGTTCAATTGGTTTCTCGCTATACGCTGGCTTATCCGCAGGTTCGATTCCGGCTTGTTCAGGATGACAAAGAAGTCTTGCACAGCCACGGAAGAAACAACCGCCGTGAAGTGCTGGCTCAGGTCTATGGCAGCGATCTGGCAAAACAAATGCTGGAAGTGGAACTGGAGGACGAAGACATCCACATTGCAGGTTTCATCAGTCCGGTGGGAGTCAGTCGTTCGAACCGCAGGGAAATCACCTTTTTTGTCAATGGGCGCTGGGTTCAGGATGCCGGTCTTTCGACGGCTTTAATTCAGGCCTATCACACTTTGTTGATGGTTGGCCGTTACCCGATTGCCATGTTGTTTGTTGAGATACCCCCTGAGCTGGTGGATGTAAACGTCCATCCTGCCAAAGCAGAAGTTCGCTTCCGCGATGCAGACCGGGTTTTCCGCGCCGTGCAAAGAGCGGTCAAGCGGGCACTGCTGGCATATTCTCCTGCGCCACAATTGAACACCCCAAACTGGCAAAGTAGCACATTTGATTCGGTTGTTGATCCTGCGTGGGGGATGGCACATGATGGGGATGTGGCACAACCGGCAATCGAACCAGGCGAACCTGCCGGTCAGATCAACCAACAGCCAGTCCACCTTCCGACGGATTCCCTGCCGCTGCTGCGGGTGATCGGTCAGGTGGGAGCAGCTTATCTGGTGGCGGAAGGGCCGGACGGACTGTACCTGATTGATCAGCATGCTGCCCATGAACGTGTTTTGTTTGAAAAGTTTATGCGGGAAGCCGGGAAGGAGATCCCCTCTCAAGCCCTTTTGCATCCCCAGACCTTTGATTTACCACCTCAGGCTGCATCAGTCTTACAATCTCAATTGGAAGTGCTCAATCGTTGGGGATTCGAAGTAGAATATTTTGGCGGGAATGCTTTTCGGGTAAGGCGCATTCCTGCTATCTTAAGTGGAATGGATCCTATAGCAGCTGTGCGCGCGCTGGTAGAGGACTTTGAAGAGGATGAAACACCACTTCAAACCGAAATTGAAGCGCGGGTGATTGCCCGGGTATGCAAACGGGCGGCGGTCAAGGCGGGGCAAATTCTATCCGGGGAAGAACAGGCTGCACTGGTTCGGGATTTAGAACGCTGCCAGTCCCCTCGAACCTGCCCGCATGGGCGTCCAACGATGATTCACCTTTCGGTGGATTTGTTGGAACGTCAATTCGGGCGGCGTGGCAGCCGTTGATGTGAATTATCCCAGCAGATTGACGATTTCAGGCCAAATTTCGGCAACATCAAAAGGTAGTAACAAATCTGCCCGTGAGTCAAGGTAGGTTGGTGAGAAGGTGTTGATGATCAGGCGCGCGCCTTGTTCCAGCGCATAAAGGGGCAGATGAGCAGCCGGAGTCACTTCCAGGGCGCTGCCAATCACCACGAATAAATCCGCCTGGGTTGCCTGTTCCTCAGCCTGCTGCCATATATTCATGGGAAGCAGTTCCTCGAATAAAACAATGTTGGGCTTCAGAATGGCGCGGCAATTGACACAACGCGGGATTTCTTCTTTTTGGATAAAAGATTCCAGATAATTTTCGACCGGGAAATTTTGGCGGCAAGAAAGGCAATGCAGTTCTTGCATGGAACCATGCACTTCAAGAACCGTTTTTGAACCAGCCTTTTGGTGCAACCCATCAATGTTTTGAGTGATGACGGCTTTTAGAACCCCTTTTTGTTCCAGTTGTGACAGGGCACGATGTGCTGGATTAGGTTGTGCATTGATCATCTCACGAGCCAAGGGACGCAGCCAATTGAAAAACCTTTCGGGGCGGTTGTGAAAGGCAGACAGGGAAGCAACCTCCATTGGGTCATCCCGCGACCACAAACCGGTGTTCGGTGAGCGAAAATCAGGGATACCCGAGGGGGTTGAAATCCCCGCTCCGGTCAGTACGACCATCCTTTTTGATTCGGAGATGTGCATTGCCGCCTGCTGAGCGGCCTGGTTAAATGTCAATGCGGTCATTTATTCAATCGGTCTGCAAACAGGGCAGCCAAACGATTGATCTGTTGACTGAGAATGCCATCCGGTTGCAACTGGATGATGGGGACATTGCGCAGTGCAGCATGATAAGATTGTTCGGGCGCGGGGGGAATCACCAGGGTGATCGGCTTGCCCAGCATTTCCTGAATTTGGAGCGCGGAGAGTTGCAAATCAGCCCGGACGCGGTTCACAATCACCACGTTGAGGATTTTAGATTTTCCAAAACCGTATTCGGTTAATTCATCCATTAATTGGCTGGTGCGTTTCAGCGAATACGGCTGAGGCTCGGCAATTAAAATCATTTCGTCACAATAAGAGATTACTTTTTCAAAGCCGGGCAAAAAGGGATTGCCAATATCCACAAATACCACATCACCAAGCGTTGAAAGATGATGAAGAATTGCCTCCAATTGTGGAACCGCATTTTGGAGCAATGCAAAGTCTTTGATGCGGTGATTGGCTAATAACAGACGTATGCCAAATGTGGTTCTGACCAGTTCTTTTTCGACTGCTGTGCGGGTTACCTCGCCGCTGCGCATGTTCAGCAGGTTGTTTAATCCCTCTGCATTGGGAAAGTTCAATTCACCAGCCCATGTGCCCTGACCTGCGCGAATCTCAGCGGCAATGATTTCTTTGCGGGTGCGCTGGAAGTATGCCAAAGCCAGATTGAGGGCAAGTGTGGATGTTCCCATGCCGCCTTTGGCTGCCAGTACCCCGATCATGGTTGCGCTTTTTTGAACCTGCTGGCCGGCTCTTGCCCGTGTGCGGCTGAGCAGCGCCTTAATATGGGCGATCAATTCAGCCGGGTGGACGGGCTTGGTCAGGTAGTCATCTGCGCCGGCTTCGTAGCCGGTAACCTTATCATCCACTTGAGATTTAGCGGTGAACATCAAGATGGGAATATCGGCTGTTTCGGGATTGGCGCGTAAATCTCTGGCAACCTGAAAGCCGTCAACATCTGGCATCATGATATCCAGTACGATCAGGTCTGGGAGTTCTTTCAGTGCCAGCGACATGCCTTCTTTTCCATTCCGCGCGGAAATGACCTGATAGCCCTGCCGCTGAAGCATTAACCCTACCAGACGCAATGTTTCCAGGTCGTCATCAACGATCAAAATTTTTTCTGCCATGCCTGCCCTCACTGAAAAATAACACTTAAATCAGTCTAGCACAATCTGAAATCCCATACAAGCCGTTTAATTGTTTTAATTTGGTTGCGGATTTGGTTTTGAAAGATTGGAGGGGCGAATTCGACATGCTATAATGTGAGCGTGCTTGAGGAATTCAGACAAAACTTGCGAGAACGTTGCGGCATTTTGGGGGATAAACCGCTTGTAGTGGGCGTTTCGGGAGGGGCAGACAGTTTGACGCTGTTGCACCTGTTTTGCCGGCTAAAGATGCCGGTGTGGGTGGTTTACTTCGATCATCAACTGCGCCCAGAATCAAAAAACGAATTGCTTGCCGTTCGTCAACTGGCGGAATTGTGGCAAGCAAAAGGATTTATCTCAGGTCAGGGAGATGTGCGTCGTCTGGCGGAAAATTCTCATATCTCCCTGGAGGCGGCTGCACGGCAGGCGCGATACCGATTTTTATTCGAAACTGCCGAGAGAATGCAGGCGCAAGCAGTTGCAGTCGGTCACACAGCTGATGATCAGGTTGAAACCGTACTGATGCATCTGATTCGCGGGACTGGTCTGGACGGTTTACGGGGGATGGAGTACCGTACCACTTTACAGGAGTTTTCTTCCACAATCTTTTTAATTCGACCCTTATTGAGTTTCTGGCGGACGGAAATTGAGCAATATTGTCGGGAAAACGGAATTCAACCCTTACAGGATGTCACCAATCAAAGCCTTGAATTTACCCGTAATCGCATTCGGCATGAGTTAATTCCTATCTTACAGGGATACAACCCTCAAATCAAGGTCAGAATATGGACGATGAGCCGGGTGGTAAACGATCATTTACGCCTGGTGAAACCTCTTATCGAAAAGGCGCTCGATGAAGTTTGCATGGAACGCAAGCCCGGCGAATATCTGACTTTTTCCTACAGCCGCATCACAGATTTACCCGAAGAATTGCTCATCCCGGTTTTGCGGGATGCGATCAAACATCTTAAACCTGCTAGTGAAAATGTGGACTGGCAGGCGTTGAATCTGGCGGCAAGTGAAATTCGCTCCGGACGCCGGACGGGGACGATTCAACTGGGAGATGGGATTGAAATGGTGTTTTCTCAGGACAGGATTTACATAAAAGAGGAATCCGGGCAGATTTTCGATCCTCACCTGCCATCTATTCCATCGAACGAGGAAATTACGCTCAATGGCGGGGGGGAGATCACACTGGGAGGTGAATGGCTTCTCAAAGCAGAAATCTTTCCTGCTGCGAATCTGCCAGCCCGCTGGAAGGAGAACCCATACGAAGCGTGGCTGGATGCAGATCATATAAAATTTCCGTTGAAGGTGAGGAGATGGAGGCGGGGAGAACGCTTTCGCCCTTTGGGAATGGAGAGCGGCAGCGTAAAGATTGCAGATTATCTAACCGAAAGAAAAATTCCTCGCCTGCTCCGTGCTCAATACCCGCTGGTTTACAGCGGCGATGATGTTGTATGGCTGCCAGGTATGCAAATTGCGAATCAATTCCGGCTTACTTCAAACACTCAACGAGTGCTTCACCTGATACTTGTGCGCTCTTAATTGCTTGCCGGGTTCATCTCGCTGAGCTGCTTCAATTTCATGCTGATTTCACGCCACTGGATTTTGGAAATCCCCAATTTTTGGCGCAGGTGTTCACGGTTCATATCCGACTTCCAATCGCGCAGGGCGCAGGTCCAGCGACACATGTCAAAGGAAAGATGTTTTTGCAGACCGGCTTCTTCTCCAATATCTTCCAGAAGGTATTCAAGACGGCGCGGTGACCAGGGGAAAATGACATCCTTGGGCTGGTATTGTGCCAGATATTCCTGATAGCTTTCTACCCATTCTACGGGGAGTGGAATCTTGCGTTCTTTATAGCGGTTGCGTGGACTGGCGTAGCGTACAAATAAAATTGGGCCGCCCGGTGCCTCTAAATCAATGTGATTGGTTTGAATCGTCAGACATTCTCCCTTTTTGATGCCGGTAGAGAGCAGTAAAAGCAAAAGGGTGTACGGGCGTGCATCCGGTTTTTTTGCCGAGCGGTACGCGTTCGCAACTTCCAGCGTTTTATCCACTTCCTCATCGGTCAAAACAGTTGGGAGAGGGCTGATAACGGATTGCTGAACCACTTTTTCTGCCGGGTCAACCAGAATACGCCCGGACTGATGTAACCAACGAAAGAAAGATTTGATGGAGGTAATTCGTCTGGCAAGACTTTTGGGGCTGCAGGGAACGCCTCGTCCCTGTTGCAGCCAGTTGAGGAAATTGTTCAAATCGCGGGTGCTGATGGCACCGACAGCGCGGTCGGGTGGTAGATATCCGGCCAGAAGTTGCAAATCATTCTGGAAGGCTCTGACTGTGTAAGGAGATTTTCCTTGATCAAGCAAATAAATTTCCCACGAACGGATGGCAGGCAGCAAGGGAGTTTGAGAAGTGATATGAACGGCAGGTGAAGATTCGGAAGACATAGTCCACGATCCCCTTTGTTTTTTCGTATAGCCTATTATTTTATGAGTGTACAACAGAAATCAGGGAAAGTCAAATCTTTTTTCCTGACCACTGGTATTATTTGACCTGATAGGCTTCGTACAGAATTGCCTGAACGCGTTCCTGAATGGGAATCAATACCTGCGCGCCGGTATCGGTCGTATAATGCCAAACATCTGACGGGCCGATGGCAAAACGGTTTATCCGTTCGGGGTTAGAAACCAGTCCGGGTGCAAAGCCAGCCAGTTTTAATGCCAGATCCAGAGGAATGTCTGTTTCAACATTACTGCGAAATTCCTGATATAACTGCGGAGCTTTTGATAAGGCATCCAGGCTCATTAACTTTTTAAAGACCGCCAGCATGACTTCCTGGGCGCGCCGGGTTCGGTCAAAATCGCTGCTGCTATATCGGGAACGGACGTACCATAAGGCTGTTTCACCATTCATGTAGACCCGTCCTGGACCAACCGAACAGTACCCATTCACAGCCTGCGGCAGCTTACAGGTGTCGGTGAGGTTTCTGGCGGTTTCCACTTCAATTCCACCAAGTCGGTCAATGATGTTTACAAACCCCTGAAAATTCGTCATCACATAATGCTCGGGTTTGATCCCAAAATTATTCTGAAAAGTGGCCTGGGTGAGTGCAAAACCGCCAAATTGTTGAGAAGTATTAATCCTTTGCTGACCAACACCCGGAATGTCCACATACAAATCACGCGGAAAAGATACCATGCTGACGGCGCCAGTACGGATATTGACAATGGTCAGAATGATCACATCTGTACGAAAACCGGCATTTGGACGCCAATCCGAACCCAGAATCAGGATGCTGATTGTGTCTTCTGGCTGTACAAGAACGGGAGGAGTGGCTTGCTGTTCTGGCGAAGGGGGCACTTCGGGGGTTGCAATTTGTTCCCCCTCAGGTGTGGGCGTGGGGGCAACCGGCATGAAGGGTGTGGGAGTGGGCGGGGCATTCGGATCCAGGGTCACGATCCGCTGAGATACAGCACGTGGACTTGGCTCGCCAGTAAAATTGGATACCGGCAGGTTGCATGCCGCAGAAATAAAAAATATAAAAACCAATATCCAAAGAATTTTACGCATTCAAATTTCCTTAAGGCGTGACAGTAGTTTCAGTGATAGTCGGCTCAGGCGAATTGGTCACCGAAGGCTCGGGAGTATTCGTTGCTGAAGGTATTAACGTTGGGGTGTTGGTAAAAGTTCCGCTTGGGGTGGGGCTGCTGGGTTGCGGGGTTGGTGGCAGCAGGGTGTTGGTCGAAGTCGGTAGCGGCGTGTAGGTTGCTGAGGGCAGGATCGGCTGAGTAGGTTGGGGTTGTTCCGGAACATCGGTAAAGGTGCTGGTGGCGACATTGGGAACATACAAACGTTGCCCGGCGCGAATAAAATCGCTTGCCAGACAATTAGCCTGTCTCAATTCCCAAACCGAAACTCGATAAAGGCCGCTCAAGCGGGTCAATGTATCTCCCAATTTGACGGTGTATTTTACCCATCCGCGGGGTGGCAGGCATCGGGTGGCGGTAGGGGAAATGGTCAGAGAAAGGGTGGGTATGATTGAAGGGGTGGAGGTGCTCATCGGAGGGATGAAGAGTTGTGCGCCTGCAATGCTGATCTCTGAGGATAAGCAGTTGGCAGCCAGTAATTCCTGTACAGGGATGCCGTATTGGAGTGCCAGCTCTCCAATGGTTTCACCCGCTTGTACCGTATGGACTTGCCAGCCAGCAGGTGGTGGACAGGCGGTTTGTGTGGGAGGCAAGGCAGTGCTGGTGTAAGGAATGGCTGGGGGGGATTGGATCTGGCTGATGGGGGTCAGGTTAGGTGGCGGCAGAGTCGGGTAAAACGTTGGCGTAGGTGGGAAAATAATCTGACCCTCAGAAAGGCTGGCGATCATTGCTCCCAACACGATCAAAGCGAGGACAATTGAAGCAAAAATCGGAATGAAGCCGCGAAATACCTGAGCCATTTAGGAAACCAATGTTTTTGTGCTGAAGGCAGGGGTCTTAACCGGTAACAAGATGCTGAAGGTGGAGGTCTTTTCTCCGTCACTTTCAACCCATATGCGACCGCCATGTGCTTCGACCAGGGTTTTGGCTATCGCAAGTCCTACACCAGAATCGCCAACCCCTCGTATGGGTGGCGCATCGTTCTTGAGGCGGCGGGAAAATACGCGGGATAATTCATCCGCAGCAATGCCGCCCCCTTCGTCGGTAATTTGAAAGAGAACGAAGAGGGTATTTTTCTCACCCTGTTCCATTTTTACTTTCAGGGTAATATTACCTTCGGGTGGGGTAGCGCTGCCGGCATTTTGGAGCAGGTGGATCAAGACCTGATGGAGCGCATCACGGTCGGCATAGAAGGTTGGTAAGTCGGGTGGAAGCTCCATCAGTAAGTTGATCTCTTTTTCGCGCAGCAAATCGGACATATCGGTGATGGCATGGTCGAGCAGGGTCTCAACATCGAGCGGCTGAGGAGCCAGATCAATTGGGCTGATGTTGAATACGGATGTTTGCAATAAATCGTCCAGCAGTGATTGCATACGATCAGATGAAGATCGGATTCTTTCGAGGAATTTCCGTTGTTGGGCACTCAGGCTGCCGGTTGATTCATTGATTAACAAATCTGTATAGCCGATGACGGACGAAACCGGCTGGCGCAGTTCCTGAATGATGGATAGTATGGCTTCGGTATCTTTGATGTTGAGATTTGTGCTTTGTCCAGCGGAGGACTGCATTTCCACAATCCGCATGTTGGCATTGGCAAGGGCATTTTGCAAACGCGCAACTTCTTCAAGAGCCTGTCTTAATTCCTTTTCGAGGTGTTCCACTTCGGTTGATGAAGCAGGTTTGCCTTTGAGATCGCGCAATGCATCTCGCAGAGTACGATTTTCATTTTCCAATCGCTGAATGGTTTCCTGCGCTTCGCGCTGAATGGCAAGCAAACCGGCGATTTCCAGTGCAGGATCGCTGATGGATGGCAATGAGCCTGGGGTTTCTACTGCAGGCACACGCGCTTCAGCCAGTTCCTGTTTTAAGGCTTTGATTTGCTCCTGATTAAGTCTTAATTGTTCCTGCAAAGCCTGGACACTGGACTCCAGATTCTCTTTTTGAGTAAACTGCAAAAATAGACCGGAAAGCTCTTCGGCGATGGTGTTCAGGAGGACTTGTTCTTCAACCGTCCATTCACGTTTTGAGTAAGGGGTGAACAGCAGGATTGCCCGTTTTCCATTTGTAGAGTCGGGGATAGGCGACATAAGAACATGTCCCGGTAAAGCCAACCCCACTGCTTTGGTGAGAGAGAGTAAGTCTTGTACTGGTGATTCGCTTTCGGCGATGAGTTTAAGGGGTTTGCCTTTTTGTAGAGAACTGGTGATAAGCGGGCAAAGTTCACCTTCGATCTGAATTGGGGATAAGGGCTCGTCCCGAATCAGGTCATAGCCGGCTTCCAGAAGTATTGGGCGGTATGGGTTTTCCTGTCTGACGAGAAAGGTTAAATCCGATGAGAAAGTTTTACCAATCGCGGTAGTCAACAGGGTAATTATTTCCGATGATGTTCTGGCATTGGTCAAATGCAACCACGGCATAATGATTCGGCTATCGGTTGGTATGGATCGGGGGGATTGGGGTTCTGCCTTGACTTCCTGCTGCTCTTGAATGGGCATGTGCGCCGGTAATAATGTTTTTGCCAGGGATGGCAGCAAAGGGAAAGCACACATCAATGCCAGCCGCATCGTCGCTGAAAACTCATTTTCGTTTTGCAGGTTGGAAAGGCTGGCAACAGATCCGGCTAACACGATGAGGAAAAACGAGGCGCCAATTTCCCAAAACTTTTGCTTCCGAACGAATAAAAACACGAGTGAAAGTCCGGCGATGAGCAGATTTGGCAGAGTCCAGATCCATTGAAATGGGATATTAATGAGCGGATTGACCTGGAGGGAAAGATCAACGAAAAAGAGAATTGCGGTGAACAAAAAAAGCGCAATCAAAGCAGCATCTGCTTTTTGAAGGGCTTTTGAAAAATTCCACATCCAGCTGACAACAGCCAAAGAAAGAAGGGTTATCGCTTTATCTAATGGCAAGAGGATTGCCGGATTGGAAATGAGTTTTTGCCAGACCAATGCACTGATTAAGAAAAGGACCATCTGGCCCAACAACAGGATGAGAAATCCACCGATTAATCGCCGGGCGACCCCTGAATTTTTACCCGTACGGATTATGGCTGTGGTTTGTAAACCGGTAAGAATTGAAAACAACAGGATGAGATGGTAAATCAGGTTTCCCGGAGGTTGAGTGAGTAAGTTGAAAATTTGAGTAATCAGGGTATTATCCATAGGCCGGCTTATTCAGAAGAGATTATAGCATGCTCAATTGAGGTGGACAATTTATGTTCGAGGGGAATTGTATTCCCAACCTGAAAGCATATGGCTTTCTTAAAGTTCCTTGACAATCCTAAAACTTTGTATCGAAACTTGAATTGTGGCAAAACGAACCCCCACCCACCTCCCCCAATATCGCCAAAGCGATATTGGGGGAGGCGCAGGAG